>JBJTUJ010000106.1:0-12974 GCA_046080685.1 Cyanobium sp.
GCCGTCGAGGCCGGGCAGGATCGGCAGCAGCAGGCCGAACTGGGGCCGCTGGCCGAAATGGCGCTGCAGATCGCGGCCCATGGCCACGTTGAACTTCTGATCGGTGCCTCCCAGCTCCACGTCGGCCTGCACCTGCACCGAGTCGTAGCCCTGCAGCAGGGGATACAGGAATTCGTGCAGGGAGATCGGCGTGCCGGAGCCGTAGCGGTTGGCGAAATCCTCCTTCGCCAGCATCTGGCCCACGGTGCTGATCCCCAGCAGCTCGATCACCGCCGGCAGGTCCATGCCCGCCAGCCATTCGCTGTTGCGGCGCACCTCCAGCCGCCCGGGGGTCTCGAAATCCAGCAGGGCATGGGCGGGATCCTGCCCCAGCCCCAGCTGCACGAGATAGGTGTCGGCGTTGGCCTCGACCTCAGCGGCGCTGAGCTGCACCCGGGTGGCGCTCTTGCCGGTGGGATCGCCGATGCGGGCGGTGAAGTCGCCGATGATCAGCACGGCGGTGTGGCCCGCGTCCTGGAAGGCCCGCAGCTTGCGGAACAGGATCGAGTGGCCCAGATGGATCTCCGAGCCGGTGGGATCGATCCCCAGCTTCACCCGCAGCGGCCGGCCCTGGCGCCCAGCCTGCTCGAGCCTGGCCGCCAGGGCCTGATCGGCGTCGTCAGCCAGGCCGGCGGGGAAAAGGTCGGCCAGACCGCGGCTCAGCCAGCGGGGCAGTGCCTGCGCCAACCCTTCACCCAACGCCTCGGCTACCGCTTCGTTGCCGCTCATCGCCCGTTCTCCATGGCGCCCAGGGAGCGCACCGTGTCGGGCGGATCGTAGGCAGCCGCCCGACTCGCCTCAGCCGGCGGCTTCCAGCTGGCTCTTCATCCGCTCCAGGGTGAGATGCATCTGCTGGAACATCGTTTCCGGCGTCAGACCGAACTGGCCGAGCTGGGTGCGCAGCTGCTCCACGGTGAGCTTGGCCTGGAAGTCTTCGGAGAGCTCGAAGCGCTTCATGAACACGCCGTAGCGGTCCATCATCTCCTCCATGCGCTCGATGTAAAGCTTCTTGCCCTCCCGATCGAACTTGCCGTAGTCGCTGCCCAGCTGCATCAGCTGCTGGTAGTCGCCGAACAGGCGCTTCGCCTCGTCCTGAACGATCTCGGAGTCGAAGAAGGCCATGGCTCGGTCAAGGGTGGAGCGAGTGGCACGATTCTGGGGAGGGTGGCGTCGGCGGGGGAGTGCGGATCCACGCATCGTTTCCCCATCCCCATGGCGGACAGATCAACCTGAGGAGTCTCGACCCGGGACGCCATGGACTTCACCCCGTTCCTGGCCCACTGGCGCGAACAGCACGCGCTGGCTGGCCAGCTCCTGGCCGACTGCAGCCTGGTGCTCTGCCTCGGTCATCGAGGCCTGCTGTTGGCCCTCAGCACCGGAGCTCCCGAGGGGCTGCGGGTGGTGGGCGCCGCCACCACCGAAGCCGAGGGTCTGAGGCTGGTGGCCAAGACCAAGCCTCGCCTGCTGGTGGCCAGCGACCAGCTGGAGCAGGGATGCGGCAGTTCGCTGGTGGTGGAGGTGAAACGGCGCCATCCCGATGTCCGCACCCTGCTGCTGGTATCCCGGGAATCGCGCCGGGCCCGGCTGCGGGCGGTGATCGAGGCCGGCTGCGAGGCCGTGCTGGCGGAAGCGCGCTTGGGTCAGGGGGCAGCGATCGATGCGCTGCGCACCCTCTGTGGCGGCGGCAGCTACCTGGATGGCCGCCTGCGCAGCGGCGCCGGGCCGCTGGCAGCTTCATCTCCGGGGCTGAGTCCACGGGAGGTGGAGGTGCTCCATGGCGTGATGCAGGGGGAGAGCAACGAGGAGATCGCCCGGCGCCTGTACGTGAGCCGCCAGACGATCAAGACCCACATGGCCAACGTGCTGCGCAAGCTGGAAGCCCGGGACCGCGCCCATGCGGTGGCGATCGCCCTGCACCGCGGACTGGTGGATTTCTCGCCCCCGGGGGAATGCCTTGGGTATGGTGCGGCCCGTCCCGCAGCCCCCTGAGGCCGCCATGGCCAAGCGGCACTGGCTGGATCCCCTGGCCCGCCGGCTGCTGATCGCCACCGGCCAGCTGGCGCCAGCCGCACCACCCGTCCGCGGAGGTAGCGCCGACGGCACGAGCGAAGCCCCCGACGACGTGGTGGAGCGGGAGCTCCTGGCCCTCAAGCTGCGCCACGATCCCAGCCTGCGGCTGCGCACTGCCGAGGAGGTGCGCCATGCCGCCGTCCTCGGCTGGCGGCTGGACGTGAACCGGGCCACCGCTGGCGACTGGCTGCGGCTGCCGGGCTGCCGAAGCGACCAGGTGGACCTGCTGCTGCGGCTGCAGGCTTCCGGCGTGCAGCTCAGCGGCCCCGAGGATCTTCAGGAGGTGCTGCAGCTCGAGCGCCAGCAGTTGCTGCTCTGGGAGCCGCTGCTCGATTTCCGCTGGTACGGCACCCCGGCACCGGCCCCTTCCCCCAGCCAGGCCGTGGCCGTGAACCGGGCCGATGGCGAAGCGCTGGCGGCCCTGCCGGCCATGGATCCCGCCCGTTGTCAGCGGCTGCTGCAGGAGCGGGCCCGCAGCCCGTTCCGCGATCTTGCCGACCTGCAGGAGCGATTGCAGCTGCCGCCCGATGTGGTGGAGCGCTGGATCGGCCGGGTGTCGTTCCCGCCGCCGAGCGCCGGTCCCGTGCTGCCTCCGGGCGTGCGGCGGCCCGGCCGCTGAGGCGACGGCGATGCGCCAGGGGGATCTGTTCGAGCCCGGGGCCGGCGCCGCCGGGCCGCCGCCGCCGGAGCTGGCCTTGGAGCGCCATCAGCTTCTGGCCTGGCAGGAGCGGCTGGCCGCCCACCAGGGGCCCCTGTTCATCGCCGGGGCCGCCGCGCCTGCGGCGGAGCAGGGTCTCTTGCTGCCGGCGCCCGATCCCGGCCCCCGGGGAGCGGGCTCCCCCGAAGTGGGCTCCCTCGATCCGGCCGCGCGCGCCCGCGCCCTCGATCCCCTCAGCCTCCAGCCCCAGAGCCTCTCCTTCTGGCGCTGGCCGGAGGCCCCCCAGCGCGGCGCCGCCGTCTACCTGGTGCTCGACCGCCCCCCCCACCTGCCGCTGCCCCTGCTGCTCTACGTGGGTGAGACCGGCCGGGCGGACCGGCGCTGGAAGGGTGATCACGACTGCAAGGCCTACCTGGCGGCCTATGGCGAGGCCCTGAGCCGCGCCGATCTCGACGCGCGGCCGAGCATCCGCTTCTGGTGCGACGTTCCCGAGGCGGTGAAGGCCCGCCGGGCGCTGGAGCAGGCCCTGATCCGCCGCTGGCTGCCGCCCTTCAACAAGGAGACCGCCGCCCGCTGGTCCACCCCCTTCACCGCCGATCCCGACTGAGGGTCGGCCCACGTGGGGGAAGGGAAGCCGCTGGCTACGATCGCGGCCTGCCTGAGCTGGACGCATGGACATCCGCTGCCTCGAGACCACCGGTGTCGCCGCCGCCACCGGTGCTCCCGGCGGCTGGGAGGGCGATGCCCTGGCCGTGGGCGTGTTCGCCGGCGACGATCATCCGGGTCGGGCCGGGCTGCTGGAGCGCTTCGGGGCCGATCTCGGCGCCCTGCTGGAGCATCGCCGCTTCCAGGGCAAGCCGGGCCAGTGCCTGAGCATCGACCGGCTGGGCGTGCGACCAGGCACCTTGATCCTGGTGGGGCTCGGTGAACCGGCCTCCTTCGACGGCGCCGCCCTGCGCAACGCCGCCGCCGCCGCCGCGAAGGCGGCCGCCGCCTCCCGAGCCAGCCATCTCGGCCTGGAGCTGCCGGTGGAGGGCCTCGAACCGTGCGCCAGTGCGGCGGCGATGGCCGAGTCGGTGCGTCTGGCCCTCTACGTGGATCAGCGGTTCCGCAGCGACCCGGATCCCCACAACGAGATCAAGCTGGTGAGCCTGCTGGGCCTGCCGGCCGAGGCCGCCGCGGGCCTGTCCGACCTGGAGGCCGACTGCGCCGGGGTGGAGCTGGCCCGCGCCCTGGTGGCCGCACCCCCGAACGTGACCACCGCGGCCCAACTGGCCGAGACGGCAGCGGCAATCGCCGCCGACTTCGGCCTGGAACTGCGCGTGCTCGAGAAGGAGGAGTGCGAGGCCCTGGGGATGGGGGCCTATCTGGGGGTGTCCCAGGGTTCCTCGCTGCCGCCGAAGTTCATTCATCTCACCTACCGCCCCGCCGGCCCGGTGCACCGTCGGGTCGCCCTCGTGGGCAAGGGGCTCACCTTCGATTCCGGCGGCTACAACCTCAAGACGGCCGGCTCCCAGATCGAGATGATGAAGTACGACATGGGCGGGAGCGCCGCCGTGCTGGGAGCGGCCCGGGCCCTCGGCCAGCGGCGGCCGGAGGGGGTTGAGGTGCACGTGATCGTGGCCGCCTGCGAAAACATGATCAGCGGCGACGCCATCCATCCCGGTGACGTGCTCACCGCGTCAAACGGCAAGACGATCGAGGTGAACAACACCGATGCCGAGGGAAGGCTCACCTTGGCCGACGCCCTCATCTACGCCTGCCGCCTCGAGCCCGACGTGGTGGTAGATCTGGCCACCCTGACCGGGGCCTGCGTGATCGCCCTGGGCGAGGAGATCGCCGGTCTGTGGACCCCCGAGGACCGCCTGGCGGAAGCCCTGGCTAGCGCCGCCAACGGCGCCGGCGAATCGCTGTGGCGCATGCCGCTGCGCTCCTCCTACCGAGAGGGCCTCAAGAGCCACGTCGCCGACATGAAGAACACCGGCCCCCGCTCCGGCGGCTCGATCACCGCGGCGCTCTTCCTCCAGGACTTCGTGGCCAAGGACGTGGCCTGGGCCCATCTCGACATCGCCGGCACCGTCTGGAGCGACAAGGGACGCGGCAGCGATCCGGCCGGGGCCACCGGCTTCGGCGTGCGCACCCTGGTGCGCTGGATCTGTGCCGGCGCGCCGGCCTGAACCGCCTAGGTTCAGGAGCTGCCGCCACCCCGAGCGTCGATGGCCGTCCACAAGATCCGCTGGTACGTCAAGGCCCAGCTCGGTGTCCTGCTGCTGCCGGCGGGGCTCTGCCTGTTCGGCGAAGCGGTGATCCGCAAGGGGGTCGGCACCTGGGCCGCCCTGCTGGCGGCCAGTGATTCGGGGGTGGCGCTGCCCCAGGCCGGCCCCTGGTTCTGGTACGGGACCCTGGGGCTGATCCTGATCACCGCCGGCGTGGGGCTGATGATCGAAAGCGGGTTGCTGCGGGGCTATCCCCGCGCTCCGCAGGGCTGAGGGGCCCCTCAGGCGGCCAGGGAGGGGAAGGGTTTGGCGCGTACCGCGGGAGCGGTCGCCTGGGCAGCCGGCGCTTCCAGTTCATGGATCTGCCAGTGGGCGCGGTCGCCGCAGGCGACCAGCAGCTGATCGAGGTGGGCGGCCGCCTGCACGGTGGACGCGAACGGACCGATGTGACGGGTCTGCAGACCGTCCCTGATGGTCAGCAGATACATACAGGGTTGGGCAAAGGAACTTGTCCACGCTAAGGAAGGAATCTGGTGATGGACAGGGACAAACGCCGTCAGGACGGCAGATTTGCGGCACTGCCCGGTTCGGGCCCCTTCAGGATTTCCACCGATTCCGAGGAAAGCAGGGCCTTGCGGCGCGTCCCGCCAGCCGCCTGTTGCCAGGGATCGCTGGCACGGGCGCCGGGGCCCCAGACCGCATCCAGTCGGCGATCCCGACCGCAGGACCAGCGGTAGTAGCGGTAGCGGATGCCGTTGCGACGGGCATAGTTCTGGTGATAGTCCTCCGCCGGCCAGAACTTGGCCAGGGGACGGATCGCCACCTTGATCGCCGTGGTGGGCCGTCCCAGTTCGCGGGAGGCCGACACCAGACTGTTGCGGGCCTCCACCGCCTGGGAGGCGCTGGTGGTGAAGATCACCGGCCGGTAGGAATCACCCCGATCGCAGAACTGGCCGCCGCCATCGAACGGATCCACGTTGCGCCAGTAGGCGCGCAGGAGCTTGTCGTAGCGGATGAGGGTGTTGTCGAAGCGCACCCGCACGCTCTCCTGGTGGCCGGTGCCGCCGGCCGACACCTGCCGGTAGGTGGGCTGGGCGAGCTTGCCGCCGCTGTAGCCGCTCTCCACCGAGAGCACGCCGGGCAGCTCCTCGAGATCATGCTCCAGGCACCAGAAGCAGCCCCCCGCCAGCACCGCCTCCTCCGTGGCGGCCAGGGCCGGGGCGACGGGGCCGGCCAGCGTGAGCAGAAGGCCGAGGAACAGGGCAACGATCAGGCGCACGGGGGGGTGGGGACAAGCAGATCCAGGATGGCGGCCGCGGCGCGGTCGGTGACGCCCGGTTCGCCGAGAGCGTTGCGGAGCTGGTGGTAGCCCTCCTCCAGGCGGCGGCGCTCCTCGCTGGCGGGATCGAGCAGGGACTCGACGGCGCTCACGATCGCGGCGGGCTGAAGAGCATCCTGCAGCAGCTCGGGCACCAGGCGCCTGCCCAGCACCAGGTTCACCGGTGAGATATGGGGAACATCGAAGCGCAGCACGTGCCGGGCCAGGAAGGCGGTGGGCCGGCTCACCCGGTAGCCGGTGACTTGCGGCACCCCGCGCAGGGCCAGCTCAAGATTGGCCGTGCCCGACTTGGTGAGGGCCACATCCGCCGCGGCGCACAGGGCCGGGCGGCAGCGGTCGGCCTCAGAGGCCCCCAAAACCCGCGCCCGGACCCCGGCGGCCCGGAGCTGCCGTTCCAGCACCTCCTCGAACCCCGCCAGCCCGGCCGGTACCAGCACCTCCAGCGTGGGATGGCGGCGCTGGAGTTCGGCCGCCGCCGCCGCCATCGGCGGCAGCAGATAGCGAAGCTCCTGCCGCCGCGAGGCGGGCAGCAGCAGCAGCACAGGGGCCTCCGCCGGCAGGCCCAGGCTCCGGCGCGCCTCCTCGCGGGACGGTTGATCCCGCAGGGTGTCGAGCAGGGGATGGCCCACCCAGGTGACCGAGGCCCCCCGGGCGCCGTAGAAGCGGGCTTCCTCGGGGAAGATCGCCAGGATGCGGTCGGTGAAGCCGATCAGCCGGGTGGAGCCCCCCTCGCCGATACGCCAGGCCCATTCCTGGGGGGCGATGTAGTAGGTGATCGGCACTGCGGGGTAGCGCCGTTTGAGCCGCATGCCCAGGTTCACGTTGGCGCCCATGTAGTCGATCAGCACCACGCCATCGGGGGGGTGGGTGGCGAGCAGCCGATCGAGGCGCGACTGCAGCCGCAGCGTGGGCAGCACAAGGGGAACCGCCTCCCACAGGCCGATCGCGCCCATCCCAGCGGTATCCGCCACCAGTTCCGCTCCGGCGGCCTCCATCCGCCGGCCACCCAGGGCCATCACCTCCAGCGGCAGGGCGCGTTTCCGGGCCTCCCGGTGCAGCGCCTCGATCAGCAGCCCCCCCTGGAGGTCGCCGGACACCTCCCCCGTGCTCACCAGCAGCCGCACCATCAGCGCGCGGCGGGCAGGGGGCCGCGGCGTCCCGGCCCGATCGAGGCCTCGAGGAAACGGCAGAGCTCGGCGGCGGCGGGCAGCAGAGGTTCGAGACGGGCCTCGGCAAGAGCGGCCGCCAGCACCCGGTCGCTGCGATAGATCAGGTTCCAGATCTCCTGCAGCTGGCGCAGCTGGGCTCCGCCATCAAGCTCGGACATGCCACTGCGGCGAAGACCGATCTTGTTCAGGCCCCGCACCCGCCCCGGATGGCCCTCGATGGTCATGAACGGCGGTACGTCGCGATCGATCCGGCTCATGCCGCCCACCATCGCCAGGGTGCCGATGTGCACGAACTGGTGGATGCCCAGCACGCCCCCGATCACCGCCCGGTCGCCGATCACCACATGGCCCGCCACCGCCACGCCGTTGGCGATCACGATCCGATCCCCGAGCTGGCAGTTTTGGCCGAGATGGCTGTAGGCCATCAGCAGGTTGCCGTTGCCCAACCGGGTCTGCTCCCCCTCATGGGTGGCACGGTTGATCGTGACGCATTCGCGGATGGTGTTCTCATCGCCGAGCACCACCTCGGTGGGGGCGCCGTCGTACTTGAGATCCTGGGGCTCCAGGCCGATGCAGGCTCCCGGAAACACGCGGTTGCCCCGGCCCATCCGCACCCGCCCGTCGATCACGGCATGGGGGCCGATGCGGCAGCCGTCGCCGAGCTCCACCTCCGGACCGATCACGGCGAAGGGGCCGATCTCGACGCCGTTGCCCAGCCGGGCCCGGGGATCGACCACGGCCGTGGGATGCACCGATGTCGCCATGGCTGCGCTGGACATCGGCTCAGTCCACCAGGGAGAACATCAGCTCGCCGGAACAGACGAGCTGGCCATCGACGGTGACCTCACCCCGCACCTTGCCGAAACGCTGGCGCTTGAGACTGAGCAGGTGACAGGTGATGCGCAGCTGGTCGCCGGGCACCACTGGGCGGCGGAAGCGCACCCCGTCGATCCCGGCGAAGACGAACAGCCCCTTGGGAAGCTCGGGCATCTGGGTGACGATCAGGCCGCCCACCTGGGCCATGGCTTCCACGATCAGCACCCCCGGCATCAGGGGGCGTCCGGGGAAATGGCCCTGGAACTGGGGCTCGTTGATGGTGACGTTCTTGATCGCCACAGCCATCTCCCCCGGCACGTACTGCACCACCCGATCCACCAGGGCGAAGGGATAGCGATGAGGCAGAAGGCCCTGGATCTGCTCACTGCCAAGAACCACCGTGTCAACGGCGTCTGAGGCGGAAGGTGCGGGGAGCGGGGGGGAGGTGGGGGAAGCGGTCAAGAGCTCAGACGGACAGGACGGCAGGTGCGCTGGCGGTGGGGGGGTAATCGGCGAGACGGTCGGCGAGACGGGCCGCCAGGGCGGTGTGCAGCCCGTGGGAGCCGCGATAGGCAAACACCTGGGCGCAGGGAAGACCCACCAGGGCGAGGTCCCCCAGCAGATCCAGAAGCTTATGGCGCACCGGTTCGTCGGCGAAACGCAGCGGTGGGTTGAGCCAGCCGTCGCCATCGCAGACCAGGGCGTTCTCCAGGGCCCCACCACGGATCAGGCCGGCGGCCCGCAGCTGGTCCACCTGATCCCGGAAACCGAAGGTGCGGGCCGGTGCAATCTCGGCCACGAACGCCTCGGGGGTGAGCGGCAGGGAGAAGAGCTGGCGTCCGATGGCGGCATGGGGGAACTCGATGGCGGCCGCCAGGTGGGGCGCGTCCGCCGGAAGGGCCATCACGAAGCCCTCGCCGCGACGCTCGACCACCGGCAGATCACCGGCGAGGGGGGTCAGGGACCGGGGGCCAAGATCCACCAGGCCGGCTTCGCCGATCGCCTCCACCCAGGGCAGGGCCGATCCATCGAGAAGGGGAATCTCCTCGCCCTGCACCCAGATCACGGCCTGACTGACACCGGTGCCGGCCAGGGCTGCCAGCAGGTGCTCCACCGTTGCCAGCCGCCGCTCCCCCAGTTGCAGGGCCGTACACAGACGGGTGTCCGTCACCTGGTCGGGGCCGAGAAGAAGCGGCGGGCGGGCGGGATCCTGCAGGAACCCCACCCTGTAGCCGGGCTGATCCGATGGGGCCAGCCGCACCAGGCAGTCGGCGCCACTGTGCAGACCAACACCGCGCCGCTCCACGCTGGTGGCCAGGGTCCAGGCGCGGCAGTAGTCGGACGGCCAGGTGGTCACTAGAACTTCCAGCCCACGCCGAGGTTGAAGCGCCAGTCGCCGCTGAAGTCGCGGCTGGCCACCTCCAGGCGCAGGGGGCCCACCGGCGTGGTCACGATCACACCCGTACCCACCGAGAAGCCCTGACCGGGCTTTTGGAGGAGCTCGCCCGGGTTGCCCGGCACGCCACCCTGGGACCCGAAGGTGGTGCCGCCATCGAGGAACAGCTCGCCGCTGACAATGCTGAAAAGGGGGAAGCGGTACTCGATGGTGGCTTCACCGAAGCTCCGGCCCACGCCCATGTCGCAGTCGTAGAAGCCCCGCACCGAGTTGCCGCCGCCCACGCAGAAGGCCTCGTAGGGGGGAAGATTACCGATGTTGGTGCCGGCCGAGACCTGGAAGGCCAGGGCCTGCTTGCAGTCGGGAGTTTCGCCGGCCTTCGGGCGGCAACCCTTGTAGAACTTCAGCCAGTTCACGGGGATGTAGTGGCTGAAGCTGGCCCGCAGCCGGTTGAAGGTGGGGGAATCGGGTCCGACGGCGACGAACTGCTCGGTACCGATGCTCAGGAAGTTGCCGCGGGTGGGGTTGCGGGGATCATCCAGGGTGTTCATGCTCGCGGCCAGACGGATCCCGAGTAGCTGGTTGTTGTTGGCGCAGTTGTAGGAAAGGCAGATGATCGAATTGATGGGAATCTTGCCACCGTTGCTTTCGAAGTTCTCGGTGGCCACCCCGTAGATCTGCGAGCCGCCGGAGTAATCCATCGGCGTGACCTGCTGGGCACTCAGGCCAACCACCACACTCCAGGGCGCCCGCTTGAAGGGGTTGCCGCCATTGAGGGGCCGCACGAACTGAACGTTGCCGCCGACGCGCTGGATCACCACCGAATTGCCGGTGTAGTTGAACCAGCTGAGGGAGTCGTCCCTGGACTCGGCCTCTTCAACGGAGCCGAACCTCTTGTTCAGAGGGTTGTTGTTGCTGTTGATGTTGTAGGCAACACTGGTACCGGGGGCTTCATAGAAGTCGGACGCGGTGTAGATGTTGCCGTTGTCCTGGCTCTGGAAGATCTGGGGAACATCGCGGCTCACAAAGAGCTTGACCCGGAAGGCGGTGCGGTAGCGGTCCCCCCTGATCCAGGGATCGGTGAAGCTGATGTCCGCCAGGCCGCCGAACTGTCCGTAGGTGAAGCTGGTCGAGAGGTCCCAGGCCCGGCCGAACAGGTTGCTGTCCTGCACCTGCACCTGGCCGAACACGCCCTGGCTCTGGCTGTAGCCGAGGCCGCCGGAGAGGGAACCGGTGGACTGCTCGACGATCCCCAGCACGATCGTCACCTTGCCCGGATCGGCGGGCTCCGGACGCAGGGTGACCTTCACATCGCTGAACAGGCCGGTGCCGTAGAGGCGCTTGAGGTCTTCCTCGAGGTTGCGGCGGTTGAAGATCTGGCCGGGTTTGAGAGAGATCTCGCGGGTGATCACCCAGGGGCGGGTCTTGCCGCGGATCGGCTGCCCCTTGTCGTTGGTGGCGGAGCCCTCCTTGTTGAGGAACTGCACCTCCACCCCCTCCACAGTGCCCTGCCGCACCGACACCAGCACGTCGCCTTCCGGGCTGACCCGGTTGGGACCGGTGACCCGGGCAAGGGAATAGCCCTGGTCTGCGTACCACTTCTGCAGTTCCTGCAGGCGGGTCTGGAGGGTGTTGAGATTGAGGGTGCGTCCGTAATCACCCGCGAAGGTGTCCTGAACCACCTCCGGCGGCACCTTGGCGTCGGGGGGATCCAGGCTGACCTTGGTGAGCACGGGGTTCGGCACCACCTGCACCTTCAGGCGCACCCCCAGGGGACCGTCGACCGGCTGGATGCGCACATCGGAGAACCAGCCCGTGGCATAGACGGCGGTGAGGTCGTTGCGGAGCTCGCTGCGGGTGGTCTCCCCACCGGGCGTCACCTTCATGGCCGCGTAAGCCGCCAGTTCGAGCCGTTCCTTCTCGGGATGGCCGTCAAGGCCCTCCACCACCACTTCGCTGACGCGCACCCGGGGCTCGTTGGCCGCAGGCAGCGGTGCCTCAGTGGCCGGCACTCCTTGCGGGGAGGGGGTGGCAGGGGCGACCTGGGGGCCGCCGGGGGCGCTGAAGGGATCGGGGGTCTGGCTGCCGGCAGGGGGAGTGGCCTCGCCTGCGGCCGGGGCGGACTCCGCCTGGGCCGGGCCGTCTGCCGGAGTCGCGGACGCAGGCGGGGTGCCGGCCGGGGCCGGGGAGGAGGAAGAGGGCTGGGGGGCGGCCGCGGGGGCAGGCGTGGCCTGGGCGATGGGCTCGAGCGTGGCGTTGCCGGCCGCCTCAAGGGCAACGGTGTCCACGGCAAAACTGTCCACGGCAACGGCGCCAGGGGCGTCACCCTGGGCCAGCTCCACCGGGGGCGAAGGCGTCAGCTGCCGAGGGGCCCGATCCTCGGCCCTGGCCTCACCCGAGGCCAGGAGGAACGCCCCCACAAGAGGCAGAGCTGCCACCGCGCCCAGGGAGAGGTGGGGGTGGGATTGGGGCGTCCTGCGGCGAGCGCCGGCCATGGAATCTCGTCAGCTGAGCGGCGACGCCGCGAATCCGGCTGACGTTACCGGTAGACCCGTGGTTCCGGACAGACCCCCTGGACCCGTTTGAGGACCTCCCGGTAGGCCTCCACGACGCCGCCGAGGTCCTGGCGGAAGCGGTCCTTGTCGAGGATCCGATCGTTGCTGTCAACCACCCGGCGATCCCAGAGACGACAGGTGTCCGGGCTGATCTCGTCGGCCAGCACCAGCTCGTCGCCCCGGGTGAAGCCCAGTTCCACCTTGAAATCCACCAGTTCCAGATCCGCCTCCGCAAACAGCTCGCGCAGTTCGGCATTGATGGTCAGGGCCAGCTCCCCCAGACGCTGGCGCTGCGGCGGCGTCAGCAGAGCGAGGCGCTCGAGCCGGCCCTCGGTGAGCAGGGGATCACCGAGGGCATCGTCCTTGTAGTAGAGGTCGAGCAGCGGGGGATCGAGGCGGGTGCCGGACGCGATCGGCAGCTGGCGGCAGAGGGATCCGGCGGCGATGTTGCGCACCACGACCTCCACCGGAACGATCCGCACCGATCGCACCACCATCCAGTTCGGTCCGTCCACCCCCAGGTAGTGGGTGGGAACGCCACGGGCGGCCAGACGCTCGAACACCAGGGCCGAGATGCGGCAGTTCATCTCCCCCTTGCCGGCGAGGGAAGCCCGCTTCTGGGCGTTGAAGGCGGTGGCGTCGTCCTTGAACTCCACCGCCACCCGGTCGGGATGGTCGGTGGCGTACACCCGTTTCGCCTTGCCTTCATGCAGCAG
>JBJTUJ010000107.1:0-2762 GCA_046080685.1 Cyanobium sp.
TACCGGATCGGACGGTCGGGATCCCACCGGCCTGGCCGTTGGGAGTGTCCCTGGTAGAAACGAGCCATCCGCGCTCGGGCGCTCGTTGGCCTTCCCTGCCCCGCCGTTCCGGTGGCGCCTGCCCCCCTGGATGGGGTCCCCATTTATGGCGATCGGGATCGGGCTGCTGCTGGCCGCCCCCGGGCCCTCGGCCTCGCTGGCGTCCCAGGTGCGCACGGCCGATGCGGAGACCGGCCTTCGCCCGCTGCTGCTGCGCCAGGGCCCCCTGGAGGCGGTCCTGCAGCATGAACGTCGCCGCGACGCCGATGGCCTGGTCACGCTCCAGCCGATCGTGGTGGTGCGGCTCGATGGCCGGGAGGTGGGGCGCCTGAAGGGGGCTCTGAAGGTGGGCTCCAGCCAGCCGATGGCCCTGCTGCAGCTCGCCGACCTCGATCCCGCCAACCCCTGGCCGGAAGTGCTGCTCTCCTCCTTCAGCGGCGGCGCCCACTGCTGCAACGACACCCGGGTGCTCACCAGCGATGCGGCCGGCGGCGGCTGGCACACCGTGGCCTTGGGGCCGTTCAACGGGGTGGTGCGGGCGGCCACCGATCCCCTCGGTCTCGGGCGCTGGCTGGTGGTCGAGGTCGACAACCGTTTTCTCTATGAGTTCTCCAGCTACGCGGGCAGCCGGCCGCCGCTGCGCATCTGGCAGCTGAACGGACGGCGCTTCGATGATGTGAGCCGTGACGCTGCCTTCGTGCCCCTGCATCGTCGTGCCCTGGCGGAGATGGAGTCCTGGTTCGACCAGCAGACCGATGGCGCTGAGGCCAACGGCTTCCTGGCCGGCTATGTGGCCACCAGGGCCCTGGTGGGCGAGTTCGCGCAGGGATGGCAGCGCATGCTCGCCCGCTACGACCGGCGCTCCGATCTGGGACTGCGCCAGTGTGCTGCAGGCCTGGGCAGCGACGGCCGTTGCCAGGGTGCCGAGGTGGAGTACGCCACCTTCCCCGAAGCCCTGCGGGCCTTCCTGCGCCACACCGGCTATCTGGGTGAGGGGCGCCCGGGTGGAGGAGCCGCTGCACCGCCGTGAGCCGCCGTGCAGATGCCGCTGATCTTGCCGGAGTCGACGGTTGCCGCGCCGGCTGGCTGGTGGTGCGGGCTCCGCTTCAGGGGGGTCAGCCCAGCGCTGCCTTGCTGACGGACGTGGCGGACCTTCTGCTGCCGGATGATGCGCCGCTGCTTACCGCCATCGACATGCCGATCGGTCTGCCGGATGCGGGAGCCCGGCCCTGCGACCGTCTGGCCCGCCGGCTGCTCGGTCCGGGGCGGGGCAGCAGCGTGTTCCCGGCGCCGATCCGGCCCATGCTCGCGGCGGTGAGTCATGCCGAGGCCTCGGCGATCGGCCGGCGGATCGATGGCCGCGGCCTCACGATTCAGGCCTGGAACCTGATGCCCCGCATCCGGTTGCTCGATGGGCTGCTGGCGCAGGAGTCCGCCCTGGCGGCCCGGGTCCGGGAGGCCCATCCCGAGCTGATCTTCCGGCTCTGGGGGGGCCGGCCCCTGGGCTGGGCCAAGCGCCGGCCCGAGGGTCGGGCTGAGCGGCTCGCCCTAGTGGAGGCCCGCTGGCCCGGGGCCTGGGCCCGCTGCCGTGCCGGTCTGCCGCGCGGTGGCTGGGCCGACGACGACCTGCTCGATGCCTTCGCCTGCCTGCACGCGGCCCAGCGCATCCGCGCAGGCGCGGCCACGGTGCTGGGCGGCGAGAAGGATGGCTGCGGCCGGGTGATGGAGATCTGCGCCTGAATCCCCCTCCCGACCCTGCGGTTCTGTTCAGCGATCCCTGGCTGCTGGCGGTGGATAAACCTGCGGGGCTGCTCAGCCAGCCGGGGCTGGGGCCGAAGCAGGCCGATGCGGTGGCGGGCCGGCTCGCGGCCCGCTGGGGTCCGCTGCTGCTGGTGCACCGCCTCGATCGCGACACCTCAGGCCTGCTGCTGCTGGCCCGGGATGCCGCCAGCCACCGGGCCCTCTCGCTGGCCTTCGCCAAGCGCCGGGTGGAGAAGATGTACCTGGCGGACGTGCTGGGGCAGCCGGCAGCCTTCGGGTGGATCCGGATGGACGCCCCAGCCGCACCGACTGGTGTCGGCTGGAGGCCCATGCGCTCTGGAGCGGCCTGGAGCTGCGGCCCCTCACCGGACGGTCCCACCAGCTGCGGGTGCACCTGGCCTGGTTGGGCCATCCGCTGCTGGGGGATCCCCTCTATGGCAATGCCCGCAGCCGTGGGCTCGCCAGCCGTCCGCGCCTGCACGCCGCCCGGCTGGCGTTCGACCATCCGGTCAGCGGGTCCCGGATCGAGCTGAGCTCGCCGGTCCCCTGGCTGAGCGTGGATCAGCGGGCGGATCAGCCTTTCTCGTCCTCGTCGTGCGCGAAGCGGTTGTAAAGGAAATCGAGGGCACTGTTTCGGAGCTTGTAATAACTGAGGTCAGGGATGTGACAGCAAAAGCTGCATGCGTTGCCACTGCCCGGGGCCCGGTGTCGGGAGCCCTGGCCAGTGGCTAGGGATGGCCAGATGTCATGCTAAAGCGTTGCTTGGTGAAGTTGGCAAACCATAGGGAGTGCTTGGCGCCACCTGGGGTGGTCGACGCGCACCATCGCTCATTGGCTCGATAAGTCCCTCTGATTGCATGCTCCGCAATTGGTGATAAACCCAATCTTCACTGCGGTTTCGTGTGAGTTCTAGCCTCCATATCAGCGCTGTGATCCATCAGCGAACGGCCCCTACCTGGTGC
>JBJTUJ010000108.1:0-8280 GCA_046080685.1 Cyanobium sp.
CGAGAGCACTGCGGCCCGGGAGTTCTACCTGCACCTGATCCCGGAATTCGAACCATCTCCCACCGACCCGTTGCATCTGGTGCTGCTGATGAAGGACATCCTGCGCACGCTGGGGTGAATTTCCTACGCTCGGAATAGATACAAGAAAGGATTCTGAGAATGAGAACCGTGAAAAGCCTGATCGAGGAACTGACCCGGTTTCCTGATGAGGCACTGTGTCATGCCTACGAAGGAGAGATCACAGGGATCGTGATTCGGTACGGTGGAGACGAGGGAGTGATTCACTGCGGCGCACTTGAAGGGGCTGAGCCGGAAACAGAGCTGCTCCAACACCTTTGACGCGAGCTGGAGATCAAGGGGTCTGGACGATTTCGCTCCAATTCCGGCCGTTGATGCGATGTGATCCCTCTTTCGGTCCAGGCCTGAGGAGAGCGGGTGCCTGTGGTCAGGCTGTAATGGCATCGGTCAGCAGCACCGCCGCTTCCGCTTCGACCTCCGCACCCGCGCCCTGCTCGGCGGCAGCCGCCGTGAGCTGGAGCAGTAGCTCACCCAGGGGTTCCCGTTCCTGCCCCCCGGTTGCCGCCTGGTGCTCGATCGGGTGGCGACAGGTCACGTGCTCACGGGCCTGCGCCTGTGCCTGCCCAGCCGCCGCCCCCAGCTGCTGCAGGAGCTGCGCTCCCTCGCCGCCACCGGCGAGATCGGGCCCGCCAGCGGCCTGGCTCACTGGCTCGAGGCGCTCGCTATGGAGCCGGCCGACTTCTACGCCATCGGCGGCGTGAGCTTCACCGCTCTACGCCTGGAGCTGGGCTGGCTCATGCCTGGGGTTTGCTCGGTACGAGAGCCATAAGGGGAGCGGCCGATGGCGATTCGCTGGCGGCTGGAGCGGCAGATCCCGGCGGCGTGGCTGCCGGTGATGGTGTTGGCGGATTGAAGGGGGCTGAAGCCGCTACCTTGAACCCATGGATCATTCCCGCATCACCCACAACCCAGCCCAGTGCGGGGGCAAGCCTTGCATCAGAGGGATGAGGATCCGCGTGAGCGATGTGCTCGACCTGTATGCCGCTGGGCTGTCCCCCGATCAGATCCTTGCCGAGCTTCCTGATCTGGAGCCCGATGATCTGCAGGCCGCCCTCAGCTACGCCGCACGCGAGCTGGATCACCCTGTGCTGGTGGCGTGATTCTCTGGCTTGATGCCCAGGTGTCGCCAGCCCTCGCGAGTTGGATCACAGCACAGTTCACCCCGATTCAGGCGGTGCCAGTCAGAGAGCTCGGTCTCAGGAATGCAGATGACCGTGTGATCTTCGCCCGGGCGAGATCGGCTGGCGCCGTGGTGATGACCAAGGATCGCGACTTCCTACATCTCCTCTTCGAGCAGGGCCCCCCACCTCAGGTGATCTGGCTTCGTGTGGGGAACAGTTCCAACCAGGCTCTTCAGGCCGTGCTGCTGCGCACCCTTGAACAGGCTGTGGCCAACCTTGGCGAAGGGGAACCCTGGGTCGAAATTCGCTCGCCAAGCTGAAGCCCCAACGTCCCTGCTCTACCTGGCGACCGCGGATTGCTGGTGCAACGGGAACCACGAGAGCGAGCGGCCGATGGCGATTCGCTGGCGGCTGGAGCGGGCGATACCGGCGGGGTGGATGCAGGGGATGGGATTGGCGGTTTGAGGGGGGGACGCGTCAGGAGAGAGCGCCTGGTCACCTCCATGCTGCTGCCACTTTTTCTTGCACCTAAACTGATTGGAATGAGTAACTGGGGCGGGTTTGATGAAGGGGGAACTGACTGCCGTGATCGAGCCAGCTCCGGAGGGTGGCTTCTGGGCGATCTGTCTGGAGATTCCCGGCGCGAACGGCCAGGGAGAAACCATGGAGGAAGCAAGAACGGATCTGCAGGCCGCCATCGAGCTTCTCCTCGAGGATCGTGAGGCTGATATCAGCCGTGGCCTGCCGCCTGATGCCGTGCGAATGCCCCTGCAGATCGGATGAAACGTCGCGATCTGGAACGGCGTCTTCGCATGGCTGGATGTGTCCTTAAAAGAGAAGGAGCTTCACACTCCATCTGGATCAAGCCAACGACTGGAGTCAAGGAGGCCATCCCAAGACACAACGAAATCAAGGAACCACTGGCCCGCAAGATTCTCGCCAGCCTCGGTGCGAGCTGAGTGAGGACTGCATCGCTGCTGCGCAGAAGAAAGGCGGCTTCGGCATCCTTCGCGACGACGCCCCCTGGATCCAGCGCGAAGGCGTCCTCTCGCACAAACCCAGCCAGCCCCAGCTGCTGTTCGTGACCCTCACCAAGAGCGAAGCCCTCTTCACCCCCTCCACCGGCTACCGAGACCTGGCCCTCGGCCCGTCCCTGTTCCCCCGACCACTCCGCGCCTTGGCACGGATCCATACAGTCCCCTGTCATGTGTCTTGATCAATGGGTTTGCGTCTGAGCCACTGGCAGCGCCGTCTTTCGCTGGGCCTCGTGGCGCTGCTGGCAACCCTCGGCATCGCCACGGCAGGGCTTGCCCAGGCTGGTGTCACCCCTCAGGACGTGATTGCCACTCTTGAGCAGAATTTCAAAGTGCATCCCGGCCAGCGTCGCAATCACATCAAGGGCAGCTGTGCCACCGGCAGCTTTGTTGCCAATGCCAAGGCGCGTCAATTCTCACGTTCGCCGATCTTCTCCGGTAAACCGGTTTCGGTTGTAGCCCGCTTCTCCCTGGCCGGCGGCAATCCCAAGGCACCTGACACAGCCCGTACTCCAAGGGGTCTGGGACTTCAGTTCAAGCCTGACGGTGGAGGACTGGTGAACATGGCCCTCATCAACACGCCGGTGTTCGGTGCGGCCACGCCCGAGAGTTTCAACGGCAACTTGATCGCGACCCGTCCCGATCCGGCCACCAGTAAACCTGATCCAGCCACGGTCAAGGCGTTCCGGACCAGCCATCCGGACACGAAGGCGCAGGCTGCGTTCCTGGCCGCCAACAATCCCGTATACAGTTACACGACCAGCAGCTACTACAGCCTGCATGCGTTCCGCTTCGTCAATGCCGCCAACCGCTCTCAGTTGGTGCGCTGGGCGTTCGTCCCCCAGGATGGCGAGAAGCGGCTGAGTGATCAGGAGATCAAGGCAGCTCCAGCCAATTTCCTCGAGCAGCGCTTGCTGGATCGCGTCCAGCAGGGCCCGGTGCGCTGGGACCTGGTGCTGACGCTCGGCAAACCTGGTGACGTGGACAACGACCCCACGGTGGCCTGGCCTGAGGGTCGCAGGACTGTCACGGTGGGAACCCTGACCCTCATCGGAGCCACACCTCAGAAGGGTGGCGTGTGTGAGGCGGTGGTGTTCGATCCGCTGGTTCTCGGAGACGGGATCGTTGCCAGCAATGATCCGGTGCTTCAGTTCCGCACCGGCACCTACGCCATCTCCTATGACCGCCGCAACCGCGGTGTCTGAACCCCCATGACGCTCACGACGAACAGCTGTAGTGGGACACCCCACCGGCGTTGAAGAATTCCCTGGGCTTCAGACGGTCATACGTTGCAGTCAGTTCCGCAGACACGTCCTCGTAGGGATGGCTGAACACCTCCTGCAGCTCCCTGACAAGGCTGAAATCACCCTGCGCAGCCTGTTCATAGGCTGGCGCAACCAGCCATTCACGCCAGGTGAACTTCGGGTTCACACGCTTCATCTCTTCTGACGTTGCCTTCAGGTCGCCGCCTTCCGAAATGCGATTCCGCCAGCGTTGCAGCCACTGCGTCCATTGCGCATCGAGTTCCTCGGAGCTGGGTACGTAGAAGCTCTCCTTCAGGTTTGAGATGGTCTCTGGGATGGTCGACAGCCTGCGGAAGAAGATCGTGTAGTCAAGCTTGGAGCGAACCATCAGCTGCAGCAGGTCCTGCACCAGAGGGGCGTCGGTGCGGGTCAGGCCGAGTTTCCTGGCCCACATGGCCTCGATCTCCTTGCGCATCGCCTCGGCGAAGCCCTCCCGGATCGCATCCAGCCGCGCCAGGGCCTGCGGGTTGCCCTCGAGCAGCAGCCGGATGGCGGCCCAGAACATCTGGTAGTTGGCTTCGGCCGCCGCCGGTTGATTGAAGAAGCAGAAATGCTCGCCGCCGCCGGTCCAGGGCTGGAAGCGGGGGTCGAACAGTTCGCAGAAGCAGAAGTGGCCAAAGGCGAGGGTGTAGCCACCCGCCGCACAGTTGTCGCTGTTGAAATTGCCCTGGCAGTAGCCCACCCGGATCCAGTTGGCCACCAGGGCAGTGAGCCGCCCACGAAACAATGCCGCCAGCTCCACCACCTGATCGGCGAAATCCAGGCTCGGATCGATCTCGGGTCGGTAGTTGCGCTCGATCAGATGCTGCACGATCATCTGCAGTTCGTTCAGCGCCCCCGGATGGGCGTTGCTGCGGGCACGACGGGCGAACAGCTCCAACTGGCCCACCCGCAGAAACGACGGCGCCACCCGAGTGGAGATCGCCGCGGGGTTGTCCACCATGATGTCGGGATCGAAAGACCTGGAGTTCGGCGAATACCAGGGCCGGCGCACGGTTTCGGAGTGCGACACATAGAGCGTCAGCGACCGTGAGGTGGGAACCCCCATGGCGTGCATGAACTCCTGCGCCAGGAACTCGCGCACGCTGGAGCGCAGCACGGCGCGTCCATCGGCCCCGCGGCAGTAGGGCGTGGGGCCGCCGCCCTTGAGCTGCATCTCCCAACGCCGGCCGTTGAACACGCCTTCGATCACGGAAATGGCCCGGCCATCGCCGTAGCCGTTGCCGGTGCCGAACGGACACTGCTGGATGTATTCGGTGCCGTAGATCGAGAGGGCATAGCCGGTGGCCCAGCCGAACGGCCGCATCGGCTCCGGCGCCACGCTGAGGTCGCCGGAGAACACCCGGGTGAATTGCTCGTCGTGCACGAGCTCATCGCTCAGGCCCAGCTCACGGAAGAGGGTTGGGCTGTGCGCCACATACTCCGGCGCCGGAATCGGCGTGGGCGTCACCGGCACGTAATGCCCAGAGAACACCTGGCGGGGCCGGTGATCGAGGCCGTCGCCGGTGGCCTGCGGATCCGGCTGCAGGAAATCCAGCAGCGAGTAGTCGGCCCGTTGGGCGAACTCGGAGAACGTGGTGGTCGGCACGGTGGTGGACGCTGAGGTCGGCACGGCTGTCGGCACGGGTCTCTCGGGTGTGGCGCGGCCTGGGCAGGGCCCTGACGCTGAGGCGACCATCCTGGCGAACGTGTCCCATCCACCGGCGCCTGGTGGGAGGAACGGCACCTGGTTCAGGCCGCCCAGTCCACCAGCTTCAGCCCTTCCACACGGCTGAACTCACTCACGTTGTGGCTGACCAGAGCTGCTCCGATGGCGAGGGCATGACAGGCAATCCAGAGATCATTGGCGCCGATCGGCGTGGCACGCCGCCTCAGCGCAGTGGCCTGAATGGCGTAGTGCTCGCAGATGCTCGGCCCCAGGGGATAAAGCACCGGCACCTGGCGCACCAAGGCCTGAAGCTGCTGCAGGGTGGCCTCGCGGCGCTAGCTACCTTCGGCTCAACGCAAAAGCTCAGCCCAGGTGATGAACGACATGGCCAGCGTGTCGTCATCAGCGAGAGCATCAATACGCTCGGCAACCTGAGGAGGCTGGTTCTTGATCAGATAGATCAGGATGTTGGTTTCGAGGAGATAGATCACATCACCTCACGCTCCTGCACAGGCAGCTTGTCGGCCTGTTGCTGTTCCAGGGCACCCACGAAGTCGGCGTCAAAGCCGCTGAGCACCTGCAGCAGGGCCTGGCCCCGCTGACTCGGGCACGGGTGGATGAGCAGATCTCCATCCGCGGTGCGACTGATCTGCACCCGATCGGTGCTGAGCCTGAATTCAGCGGGAATGCGCACGGCCTGGCTGTTGCCGTTCATGAACACGCGGCTGGGCAGGGCTTCCACAGGATCACAAGCTGACGTGTGTACGCGTGAGTGTAGACGGTTCCATGGCGCATGACTGCCGGCGATGACGCTTGCGTTCTCTCACGGCCAGACGTACGCCAGCAGCCAGGGAGAGGCCGTTCCCGCTCCATCACCGCAAACCCGCCCGATGGCCATGAAGCACCCCTGGATTCAGCGCCTCGTTGCGATCGTGGCCATCACCTGCCTCTAGGCGGGCAGCGCCCTGGCGGCTCCACCGGCGACTTGCTTCCGGCCTGAGGTGAAGTTCGCCCAGGTGGGCGACATCCGCATGGCCTGCTACACCCGGGGCCGGGGTGAGCCGCTGCTGATGATCAACGGCTTCCTCTCCACCATGAGCCTCTGGGATCCCCTGAGCGGCCGGGCTGGCCAGGAGCCTGGGGACCAGCAAGGTGAACGTCCTGGCCTATTCGATGGGGGCAAGGATCGGCCAGCAACTGCTGATCCGCCATCCGGATCTGGTGGCCAAAGCCGTGCTCAGCGCCGCCGATCCCGGCGGCCGTCATCACCTTCCGGCCGCCGCCGATGTGGAGAGCCGGCTGAACGATCCCCGCACGCCCGAGAAGGCCGCCGTGGAGGCCGGCACCATCCCCAACGACTTCAGGGTCCCCCGCCAGACGATCGAGCGGCAGGACCGGGCCCGCACCGTGCTCTGGAGCCGCGACGACAGAGACTTCACGGCCCTCGCCACCATCCGGGTTCCGGTTCTGGTCACCGACGGCCGCTCCGACACCATTGAACCGCCCAGAGACTCCCTGCTGATCGACAGCCAGATCCCCTTATCCTGACTGGCCTTCTTCGAGGGCGGCCATGCCTGTCTGTTTCAGTCGTACCAGCAATTCGCCGACACCGTGAAGGTGTTTCTGCGCGGCTAAGTGCTGGTGCTGAGGCATCCGGCACCAGCCTGGCCGGTTCGGCGGCTGCCTAACGTCGCTCCAGACACCGGTTTCGCGGGCCATGGATCGAACCCTCAAGGGCATCGCCTACGTGAGCGTGTGGGTGGTGCTGTGGGGCACCGCCGCCTCCCTGGCGGACACGGTGCTGCTGCAGCGCGGCGCCTACGACGCCGGCACGGCGGGCCAGGCGATCACCTTCGCCTCCTACGGCATCGCCGCCGTGGTGCTGGCGGTGAAGCTGGCGAGCCGGTTCCTGAAGGCGCAACCCTAGGCAGCGGGTTGATGCCGCCGCGTCCTGGTGCTCAGGCAACGAAGCGCCGGTAGAGCCAGCGCACGAAGTCGCCCACCACAGGCACCGGCGCAAAGGTGGGCCCCACGAAGTCGAAGTAGTCGCGGTGGTCCACGATCTTGCCCTCGGCGTTGAACAGCAGACGGGTGCTGCCGGGATAGATGAACTCAATGCCCTTGATCTTCAGGCCCATCTCCCACTCCACGAAGGCCGTGCTGCCGTTGATCGCGATCGCCCCGGGGGTCAGGACAACGTCGTCGCAGCGGCGCAGCAGACCTTCCTGGGCCTGGATATAGGCGGCGATGCCCTGCCTCTCCTGGGTCGGGTCCTGGAAGTGCACATCCTCGGCGTAGGCCGCTCGCCACTGCGCCTCCGTCGGGCCCGGGGAACCGTAGGGCTTGGTGAACAGGGCCTTCAGGCTGGTGGGATCCACGGAGAGCGCCGGCTTCAGGGGCCTTTCAGCCTATGGAGGGGCCCCGGCCACCAGCGCGGGAGCGTCGCCGTAGCCTCAGACCACCGCCGCCGCCAGCCTCGCGATGACCACCGCGCTGCCCACCCTCCGCAGGATCGAGGTTGAGCTGAGCGCCAACCCCTATCCGATCGTGATCGGGGCCGGCAGCCTCGACCTGCTCGGCGAGCAGGTGCACGCCCGGGGTTTCAGGGCCGGCACCAAGGTGCTGGTGGTGACCAACCCCGAGGTGAACGGGCCCTACGGAGCCCGGGCCCTGACCAGCCTGACGGCTGCCGGCTTCGACGCCAGCACGCTGGTGATCGAGGCCGGCGAGGACCAGAAGACCCCCGCCACCGTGGCCCTGATCCACGACGCCGCCTTCGAGCGGCGGCTGGAGCGCAGCTCCCTGATCGTCGCCCTCGGCGGCGGCGTGGTGGGTGACATGGCCGGCTTCGCCGCCGCCAGCTGGCTGCGGGGCATCGCCGTGGTTCAGGTGCCCACCACCCTGCTGGCGATGGTGGATGCGGCGATCGGCGGCAAGACCGGCGTCAACCATCCCGGCGGCAAGAACCTGATCGGCGCCTTCCATCAGCCCCGCCTCGTGCTGATCGATCCCGATGTGCTCGCCACCCTGCCGGCGCGCGAATTCCGGGCCGGCATGGCCGAGGTGATCAAGTACGGCGTGATCGGCGATCCGGA
>JBJTUJ010000109.1:0-3489 GCA_046080685.1 Cyanobium sp.
CCGAGAAGGGGCCGATGTTGGCGCCGCTGGCCCCGGCGGCGTTCAAGGTGCAGGCCGGCGAGGTGTAGTTGCAGATTGTCACCGACACCTGGTTGGCGTCGATGGCGGCCGACAGCGGGATGCCCGAGAGCAGTTGGACCGGGATGAAGTCTCTGATGGTGTTGTTCAGGCGTCCGTAGGGCTCGATCGCTGGACCGCAACGCCACAGGACGGTGTTCTCGCCGGTGCCGGTGGTGTAGGAACACACCTCCCGCCACACCGGATCGCCGGTGTCTTCGGCGATCGCAACCGTGAGGCTGAACAGCAGCCTCCCGCCGCCGGGGACTCTGCAGCCAGGGGAGGGCGGGGTCGTGGGCGAGGTGGTCACCAGTTCACCTTCGCCCACTTCATTGGCCAGGAAAGTGGTGAAGCGGCTCCAGTCGCTGCGGCGCTGCTGGGTGAGCAGCTGGGTGCGCCCGAGCCGCAGTTGGGAGGTGATCACCGTGGTGATGGCCGTCATCATCAGGCCGCCCAGCATCAGCACGATCAGCAGCTCCAGCAGCGTGAAGCCGTGGGTGCGGGCGTGGCGGTGGTGACGGGCAGAAGGCACGGGAGAGTTCTCAGATGGTGTCGAAGCTGGCAGCGGGGCAGGGGGTGGTGGTGGAGCTGGCGTCGTTCCGGCAGATGCGGAGCAGGCCGAGGACGGCGGAGAGGCGCACGCAGCGCACGGGTGGCTGATTGAGCAGGGCCAGGCGCACCTGGATGTCGGTGGTGGAGGTGATCGCGGTGCGGGGCGTGAACACAACGCTGGCAGCCGATGCCCCGGCCGAGCTCTGATGCGCGCCGAAACGGGTGGGCACGGTGAAGGTGGGTTCCGGGGAGCAGGGGGGGGGAGGCGTTGGGGGGGGGTCGAGGTCACAGTGGCCAGCACGGCACCGTTGTTGAGGGTGATGCCGCCGGTGATGCCGTTGGCGAAGGTGACGGTGCAGGTTGAGCCGTTGACCTCAGGTGCCCGGCTGATCTGCTCCAGCCAGCCGGCGAGCTGCAGGGACAGCTCGGCCGCCTGGTCATCGTGCCAGCTGGTGAGCGAATTGCTGATCGTGATGCCGCTCAGGATGGAGATGATCGCCAGCGTGATCGAGAGCTGGGTGAGGGAGAACCCATCGGGGCTGCCGTGGAGTTCCTGTCTGCGGCGCCGCAGGCGGTTCATGGACACCAGTTCGCCGCGGTGGGGATCAGGTTGACCACCCGCGTGAACACCGTGCTGCCGGAAATTTTGCCGGTGTAGGTGATCTGCAGCAGATTGGTGGTGGTGTTGGGGACTTTGACGCTGCGGCTGAGCGCGGCGGGTGCCTCGGCGGTGGGGAGCGTGGGCAGCATGCTTTGGAAGGTGGAGGCGATGGTGCCGTCGCCGCAGGCGTCGCGGAATCTCTCCATGTCAGGGGTGTCGGCGGGATTTCTGCCGTTGGTGTGGCTCTGGCGCGGGGAGTAGTAGTTCTCATTGCCGGGGCCCCGGGCAACGCCTAAGGCATCGCGGCAGGAATCGGAGGCCGCAATGGTGGTGGCGTTGGCCGTGCAGGGGTCGCCGGTGCAGCAGGTGAACTGCCGATCGAGGGCCTGGATCGCCGCCAGATCCTGATCGATCAGGGAGTCGACCCGGCTCAGGCCCCCCTGGCTGCTGGAGGAATTGTTCGCCACCAGCAGAGCGGTGGCGGTGCTGCCGATCACCACCGCCATCAGCGAACCGGCGAGCACCAGCTCCACCAGGCTGAAGCCCTCGCTGCCCCGGGCGCTGCCTCGTGTGGCCGAGGAACGGGCATGCAAAGCGAGCGAATCCTGGGGGGGAGGAGTCATGGCTCAGTACAACCTGGTGGTGACGGGGCTGCGGGCCACCCAATCGAAGAGGGCCGCACTGCCCCCGCCCTGGCCTGCCCCCAGGTATCGCCGGAGGATGTAGCAGAACCCACTGGAGGCGGCGGCGCAGTTGGCGGCCGGGGCTGCGGAGGTGAAACTGACACTGCCGTCCAAGGTGAGATCTTTGGTCCAGATCGCACCGTTGGCCGCGGCATTGCTGCCGATCTGAACGTTGCCCTTGGGAAAGTAGATGAAGATCGCGGGTGCTCCGCCACCGCTGAAGGTGAAGTTGTTGTAGGTCTTGTTGCCGAAGAAGGACAACCTGGTGAACTGGGCCGCCGGGGCTGTTGTATTGCAGCCTTCGGTGTTGCTCGGTGGGGTTTCCGGTGGATTGTTTAGCGGTCCGCAGTAGAGGTGAATAAGTCTTGTGTTATTTTGTAGATTTACCGTGCCACTGGTGCCGCCGGAGGGTTCATTGAAGAACAGGGCAATGCTGGCTCGGCTGGTGTCAAGATAAACAGTATGACCGACTGAGATTCTGATGCTGTTCATTTTGCAATGGAAATCGGCTACGGGGCTGCCCGTGACTCGTCGGCAGTAGTTGACGACGCTGCAGTTGCTGGGGTTGATGCTGCCATCAGTGGCCAGCGTGGGGTTGCAGCGCTGCATTTGGTTGGTGTTATCGGGATTGACTCGGAAGTGGTCTTTGCTGCTGGAATTGAAGCTTTCTGGTGTGGTGGAGATTGGGCCTCCGAAGGTCAGTGGTGGGGACGGTGGGGACGTGAGATCCGGTGGTTGTGGTTGATCCACATCGAAGATGATGGGAATCACCCGCACCGTGCTCCCCCCGGCAACGGGAATCGGGTTGGTGCTGGTGGGCGAGACGCAGTTGCTGGCGGTTGAGGAGGTGGTGATGCAGAGAGCCGATCGGAGGCTCGTGTTGGGGAGCGGATTGTTATTGCCTGGGGCAAAGTTCAACTGTTGAACCGAACTGGCGGTGCCATTGACGGTGAGCGTGCCGCCGTTGAAGCCGAACAGAAGGCCGAGATCAGCCGTGCCCCCGCAGGCGCGTTGATCGTTGCCGAAGCTGAAGAGCGGAGTGCCGAGGGGGCTGCTGCCGGTGCCGTTGGAGGAGGGCCCGGAAAAGGAGCGGTTGCAGCACTTCGGGATCACCGCGTATTCCTTCACCACCGTGGCGGTGGCCAGGGTGTCGGGGTTGCTGCCTGGCGCCAGAACCCGGCCCTGCACCTCCAGCAGGAGGTAGCCGAAGTTCTCGAGCGTCGCAGTCTCCACCGGATCGAGGTTCACAAAGGCGTTGGGAACTCCCGGGGGCGGGGTGTTGTTGTCGTAGCCGCCCACGTTTTCCGTTCGGTTCGCTCCTCCCGCGTTTGCGGTGGCGTAGCTGAACCTCAGGCGTGCATTGCGCCTGCGATCCGCGTAGCGAACGCTGCGCAGCACGTACTGGCCGTTACCGCCCGCCGATTTCCAGGTGTTGCTGGCCACGGCCCCCACCGAAGCGGTGGGGGTGACCACACTGCATTCAGGTTTTCGCAGGGATTGCGCTGGGTGATGTCCGTTGCCGATCCCCAGTTGTCGGGGCTGGTGCCCGAAACCAGCAACCGCCGGTTTTGGGGCCGGTTCAGCTCGGCCATGATC
>JBJTUJ010000110.1:0-4053 GCA_046080685.1 Cyanobium sp.
ACCGAAACGCCCTGGCGGGGCAACCGAAGCGACCGCTGCCGGTCTGCCTACGCTGAGAGGGGCCCTGGTTCCAGAGCTGCTCATGCCGGCACAACCCGATCTCGGTTGGGCAGGTTGCGCTGTCGTGGAGCGCGATCCCCAGCGGGTCAGCGGGGCCTGGGTGTTCACGGGCACCCGGGTCCCCGTGGCGGCACTGTTCGAGAACCTCGAGGACGGCGTCTCCCTGACGGACTTCGTCGAGCTGTTCCCAGGCGTCACGGAACAGCAGGCACGACGCGTCTTGAAGCATGTTGCCCGGAGCATGGAGGCAGCTGTGGGCTGACCTCCGATGCAGCGGGTTTCGCTCCCGCCGTCAGACGCTCGGAACCCAGTTGTCGAGCAGAAGGCCTGGCACCCGCTCGAATTCCCTGAGGTTGTTGGTCACCAAGGTGGCCTGCAGGCTCAGGGCATGGGCGGCGATCAGGGTGTCGAGGGCGCCGATCGGTGTGCCCTTGCGCTCCAGATCTGAGCGCAGATCGCCATAGATCCAGAAAGCCGCCTCATCAAACGGGAGAATCGCCAGAGGGGCCAGAAACAGCTCCAGGGCCTGCCGGTTCCGCGTTGAGCCGCTCTTGGCGACGCCATAGGCCAACTCAGCGGCCACCACACTGCAGATGCCGATCTCACCCAGCCGGTAGTCGCGGAAGCGCTGCAGCACTGCCGGCGGCTTGGCGTTGATCAGGTGGATGCAGATGTTGGTGTCGAGCAGGATCAAGGCGTCAGCTCCGGCCTTGGTAGCTGCTCCGGCTGCTCGCGGCTGAGCTGGAAAGCAGGTTCGAAGGCGGCGAGGCCGGCCTCAAGGGTCTGCCAGGGATCGTCGATCGGCAGCAGCAGCACGCCATTGCCGAAGTGCTTCACGATCACCTCCGTGCCGCTGAAGCGGTAGGCCTTGGGCAGGCGCACAGCCTGGCTGCGGCCGGACTGGAACAGACGCGCCGTGTCCATCGCCAAGGCTTCGCGTGGTGGATACCGATGGTAGCTACTGGGTGCTGTGTCGGGGCAGCCTTGTTCCATGAGTGGTTTGCCTTTCGCTTCTATGACTTGGTCAGCGACCAGGGGTTACTGCCACTGACCCACGACGAGGTCGACGAATCCTTCCTGGATGATTTGCGCAGCGTGATCAACGATGCTCCCTCTGGCTGATCGCCGTCTCACCTGTGAGCATGCAGCAAGGTAGCCATCACGCGGCACTTGACAACCGAGGAATGCCTGGCAAATAGGGTTGTTCCATCAACCAATCCAACGCATGACGCTTACCGGTGCTGATCTGCTCGCCAGGCTCAAGGAGCTGGGCGATGCCTCCAAGTCTGATCTTGTGCGCAGCTGCGGCTACGTCTCCACCAAGAAGGACGGAACCGAGAGGCTGAACTTCACCGCCTTCTATGAGGCGCTGCTGGAGGCCAAGGGGGTGCACCTCGATGCCGGCGGTGGCCGTGGCGGCAAGGGCCGTCCGGGCAGGCAGCTGAGCTACGCCACCAAGGTGCAGTTCAACGGCAACCTGCTCGTCGGCAAGGCCTACACCGCCCAGCTGGGGCTGGAGCCCGGCGATGAGTTCGAGATCAAGCTGGGCCGCAAGCAGATCAAGCTCATCCCCCTGGGCGCTGCCGAGGAGGAGTGAGGCCCCGCCGCCCCCGGTTGTCGTGCCTACTACCAGCCGAGCCGTTCCGGTAGGGTCCCGATGTCGCTGATGACGTCGCAGCCGCTGGGAATCCGATCTCCGTCGCCGTGGCGATACTTGCCGCTCTGCACCAGCAGGGCAGCGAGGCCTGCTTCCGCGGCTCCACACACATCGGCCTCGACGTCATCGCCCACCATCAGGCAGGCAGCGGCCGGCAACCCCAGAGAGCGCACCACCTCCGCGAAGAAGGCAGCCGAGGGCTTGCCCAGCACCACAGCGGTGCAGTCGGCGCCGTATTCCAGGGCCTGCAGGAAGGCGCCGGCATCCAGCATCCAGCGCCCCGCCTCCCGGAAGCGGCGATTGCGGCCGATGCCGATCAGCGGCGCCCCCTGCATCAGCAATTACAGGGCTTCGTTGAGGTTGGCGTAGCTGAGCAGATCACGGCCATCCCCCAGCAGAACGCAATCCGGCGGCTCACCGCTGCTGCCGGCAAACAGCGGCGCGATCGCCGGATGCACCAGGGCCAAGGGGCGACGTTGCTGCCGTTCCAGCCAGCTTCTGGCCGCCAGAGGAGCGGTGACCAGTTCCCAGGGCTCCGCCGCAAAGCCCAGCTGCCGCAGATCCTGCAACAGGTCATCGTGATGGCGGGTGGCCGTATTGGTCACAAAGCGAATCGCCACCCCCCGGCGGCGGGCCAGATTCACCGTGTCAACCGCCCCTGGCAGGGCGCGCTGATCCTCGATCAGAACCCCTTGCAGATCCAGAAGCAGGGCCGCGGGCCAGGCCGTATCTGGAGCCATGTCTGGGGCCATGGGTTGCCCTGGGCAGCGTGGGTGCAGACACCTTGATGGCCCAGCAGGTTTGTTGCTGCTGCTGGTGAACAGCACGACGGGCTCCCTTACTCCCATCTGATGACAATGGGAGAAGACGTGGTTGTTGTGACAATCCGCAGCTGACACCCATGGCAATCTCTCTGCCTTAAGACCACTCCGGTACCATGGCCCTCTGTCAGTTCCGAAACGTCTCCGGCCAGATGGTGATCCTGCGTTGTGTGGGCCCGGAGGCTTATTTCCTGGAAAAGGTGATCTTTCCCTTTGAACAGTGGCAGTGGTCCTGTCCAGCGGAGAGCAGGGTCGACATCTGGTCGCACAGCCTGACGGGGGCCGATCTGGTGGAGACCTTCCAGGCGGAAGAGGTGGCGATCAGCTGCGACGTTGAGGCCTCGAAGCGCAGCCGGGAAGTGAAAGTGGCAGATCAGTTCAGCATTGGCGGATTCATGATCCCGCTCGAAGCGGTCCAAGCCCTGGCGGCTTGAGACCCCGGGCGCTTCAGGCCAGGCCCGCCCCATGCAGCAGCAGGTCGAGTCCCAGTGCCGCGGCGGTCAGCCGCAGGGCCATCGAGCCGATGCGGCGCACGGAGCGCAGCAGAACGTAGAGGGCCAGAAAGGAAGGGGGAATCATCGGCGGTAGTCGCGGGGAAAGGGGAGCACCTGGCTGGCCGCAACCCCGAAGGTGGGCAGGCGCCGCTGGCTGAGGGGGAAACGGCGCACCCAGACGCAGTCGCTGCTGTCGTCGACATTGACCACCTGGTAAGAGGCGTCAGGTCTGGCGCTGAGGCGCACCAGATCGCCGGGCTGGAGGTCCATGGATTGGGGCCGAGGGCCGAACTGCCTCCATGCAACCGCAGGTATGGCGGCAAATAAGTAAAAATGCTTAAGCCCTGACCGGATTGCTGCGGCCCAGTCGGCGCCCGCTAGGCGATCGGCAGGCAATCGCGCTGATCGCGCAGAAGGTGCAGATACAACTGTTCCGGCTCGCGGTAGTGGCGCGGCAGGCTGCGGTGCAGCAGTTTCAGCCTCTGCCAGCAGACCGTGCGGCGCGCCTTGGCCAGGCTGACGCCATCGCGCGCCAGGATGCGCATCGCCTTGCAATAGAGGGGGTAGTGCGCTTCCAGCTCCCCCACACGCAGCCCGCTTCCAGCCATGCCAGCTCCAGGAAGTGCCTGTCCATCCAAGGAGACGACCAGGCCGCAGCACCAGCCGCGATCGCCGTGCGGCGCCCTGCTCTGTCTGTGTCCACTGACGGGTAGATGCCCTGCCGGGCTGGCGGCGCGTCCCTGCCCACCAGGGTGCAGCTTCCAGCCATCGGCAGAATCCCCTGCGGCACAGGCTTTTTTCCCGAGAAAGCCGGCCCTGGCCTGATCCCGCCCTGATCCCCGTCTGCTGATCGCAGGACATCACGCAGGTGACCTTTCTGCCCCGCGATCCCCAGTGGGCTGCCGTGTTCTGGCAGATCAGCCGCGCCGATCAGGATCGCGCTGCCGCCGCCGGAGCCCAGCAGCTCTGCCTGCGGCTGGCCGACGTGACCGGCCTGCCTGAAGGAGTGGCCCACCCCCAC
>JBJTUJ010000111.1:0-3157 GCA_046080685.1 Cyanobium sp.
CGTGCGGCTCGAGGGGCAGGACCTGCGCCGGTTGCGGGGACGGTCCCTGCAGCAGGCCCGGCGCCGCATCCAGATGGTGTTCCAGGACCCGCTGGCCTGCCTCAATCCCCAGATGGCGGTGGGCGAAGCGGTGGCCGACCCCCTGCTGATCCACGGGCTGGCGAACCGGGCCGAGGCCCGCGAACGGGTCCGCTCCGCCCTGGCGGCGGTGGGGCTCGAGCCGCCGGAGGCGTTCGAACGGCGGTTGCCCCGCCAGCTCTCGGGGGGCCAGCAGCAGCGGGTGGCGATCGCCCGCGCCCTGATCCTCGAGCCGAAGGTGCTGCTCTGCGACGAGAGCGTGAGCATGCTCGATGCCGAGGTGCAGGCCGAGGTGCTGGAGCTGCTGCGGCGTCTGCAGCAGGAGCGGGGCCTGGGGCTGCTGTTCGTCACCCACGACCTGGCGGTGGCGAGCGGCTTCTGTCACCGGGTGATCGTGCTCGACGGCGGCCGGATCGTGGAGGAGGGCCCGGGGGCGGCCCTGCTGGCCCATCCGCAGGCGGCGATCACCCGAAAGCTGGTGGAGGCCTGTCCGCGGCTGCCGCAGGCGGCCTGATGCCATACGATCCCCCCCGGGCGCTGCTCCCCCGGGAACTGACGCGGCTGGTGCGCCTGTTCCTGCTGGCCAACGCCATCGGCGCCGGCGTGGCCGTGGGCATCTGGCTGTACGCCCGCGAGATCGACCTGCTCACCAGCCTTCGCCTCCAACTGGCCTCGGGCCTGCCCCGCGCCCTGGTGCTGCCGGTGCTGGGACTGCTCGGCGGAGCGGCCGCCGGCGGCCTTATCGCCTTCGAGCCGGCCGCGCGCGGGTCGGGCATCGTGCACGTGCTGCTGTGGCTGCGAGGGCGGGCCGTTCCCCTGGGCTGGCGGGTGGCGGTGGTGAAGCTGCTGGCGAGCGGGCTGGCCATCGGCAGCGGCATGCCGGTGGGTCCGGAAGGTCCGGCGATCCAGATCGGCGCGTCGGTGGCCCGCGAGAGCGCCGATGCCCTCCACGGCGGCCGCCACCGGCAACTGGCGGTGGCAGTGGGCAGCGGGGCCGGTCTGGCGGCGGTGTTCCATTCGCCCCTGGGGGGCATCGCCTACATCCTCGAGGCGATGCTCGGGCGCAGCAGCCTGCGCACCAATGCAGTGGCGGCCTTCACCACCTTCATGGCCCTGGTGTGGACCCGGCTGCTGAACGACCCGGCCCACGGGCCGCTGCTGCTGCGCAACCTGATGCCGATCAGGGAGGTGCCCAGCCGGGTGAACGAACTGCGCCTGATCGATCTGCCGCTGCTGCTCGGCCTGGGGGTGGCGGCGGCCCTGCTGGCTTACCCCTACCAGCGGGGCCTGCTCTCCCTCAAGCGCCGCTTCGAGACGCTCGCCCTTCCCCCCTGGAAGCTGCTGCCGCTCCTGGGCCTGGCGATGGGGGCCCTGGGGGTGCTGCTGCCGCCAGCCTTCGATAACGCCGACCGCCTCAGCTTCGCGGCCCTGGCCGGCATGAACGGCCCCGTCGAGGCCCTGAGGGTGCTGCTGATCCAGGGGCTGGGCACGGCTGTGGCGGTGGCGGCCGACGCACCAGGGGGCTTCCTGGCGCCGGCCCTGGTGGTGGGGGCCTCCCTGGGGACGCTGGTGCAGGAGCTGGCGGGGATCACCATCCACCTGGCGCCGGCCACCCTGCTGTTCGCCGGCGGCAGCGCCTTCCTCGGTGCCCTCACCCGCACACCGCTCACGGCGATCCTGCTCACCTTCGAGCTCAGCAAGGACTACGCCCTGCTGCTGCCGATCGGGCACTGCACCCTGGCGGCCATCGCCGTGGCGGATCTGCTGGCGAAGCGCACGGTGGTGGACGCCATGCTGGAGAACGCCCTGGAGCTGCCGATCCCCTTGCGGCACCCCCCCGAAGAAGCCTGAGGCGTTCGGATGCCGGTGGGCGGCCTGACGCTCCTCCCTCAGTTCAGCCCGTCCTCATCGGAGAACATGGCCCGGGAGAGAAGTTCCAGCGCCACCTCCGAGATCGACCGGCCGGTGGCCGCGGCGATGCGCTCAAGCATGGCGTGCAGATCGGGACTGAGATCGAGATCGATCCGCCGGGGAAACTGGGTGGGGTTCAATTGCCAGGACGACTCGACGTCGCACTGATCGCCCGGGATGTCGGTGACCATTCAACTATTTCCGCAGCGCCATTTTGCCTGACGCTAACCAGGTTTTTAAGGTCGAAAGGCATTTCCATACCTGGCGCTCACGATCAGGAGCGCCGGTGCAGCATTGTGAGTAACCGCGTGAACACTTCGGGCAGGGGGGCCTCAAAGCGCATCCGCTCACCCGTGATCGGATGGTCCAGCCCCAGGGCCACGGCGTGCAGGACCTGCCCGGCCAAGGCGATCGGCAGCCGCCGGCAGCGGCTATAGGCCGGATCCCCCACGATCGGGTGGCCCATGTGGGCGCAGTGCACCCGGATCTGGTGGGTCCTGCCGGTGTCCAGCCGTAAGCGCAGCAGGGCATGATCGCCCAGGCGCTCCACCACCTTCCAGTGGGTGCAGGCGTGGCGGCCGCTGCCGTCGGCAACCACCGCATACTTCTTGCGGTCGCTGGGATGGCGGCCGATGGCGCCCACGATCGTGCCCGCATCACCCGCGGGCTGGCCGTGCACCACCGCCAGGTACTCGCGGGAGGCGATCCGCTTCTGGATCTGCACCTGCAGCTTCACCAGCGCCTCCTGGCTCTTGGCCACCACGATGCAGCCGGTGGTGTCCTTGTCGAGCCGATGGACGATGCCGGGACGCATCTCGCCGCCGATGCCGGGCAGATCCGGGCAGTGGTGCAGCAGGCCGTTCACCAGGGTGCCGTCCCTGTTGCCCGGCGCCGGATGCACCGTGAGGCCGGCGGGCTTGTTGAGCACGATCAGATGCTCATCCTCGAAGAGCACATCCAGCGACATCGCCTGAGCCACCAGATAGGGCAGGGGTTCAGGCGGCGGCATCCACAGTTCCACCGTGTCCCCGGGGCGCAGCGGCGTCTTGGCCCGGCCGGTGACGCCGTTGACCCGCACGTAGCCGGCATCGATGAGCTTCTGAATGCGGGCCCGGCTCTGCTCCGGCCGCTGGGCCACGAGCCAGCGGTCGAGCCGCATCGGCAGGGG
>JBJTUJ010000112.1:0-8550 GCA_046080685.1 Cyanobium sp.
CGCCGCCGTTGTCGAACACCACCGGCGCCGCCACGGCTCCCAGTACCGAGGTGCGCGGCACGTAGCTGACGGCGAAGGCCAGGCAGGAGATCGCCAGCAGGGTGGTGAAGCTTATCGCCCCCACCAGCCGGAAGCGGATGCCCCAGCGGCTCAGGAACCCGGCCACCGTCAGCACCGCCAGCAGGCCTGCCGCAGCCAGCAGCCAGCGCCCCGCAGTCAGGAGGATCGGATCGGCGGCCATGGGGGCTGTGGAACACGGGACAAGCTCCTTATATTGCGGCCGCCCCCGCGATGACGCACCGATTCCATGCGGCGGCAACCCGTCTCTGCTCGGGGGAGCGTGTCGCGCGGCTTCCTGCTGAAGCTGCTGCTCTTCGGCGGACTGGTTGCCTCGCTGGCACTGGCTGTGCGGATCGCCAGCCGAGATCTGCTCCAGCGCGTCTATGCGCACTGGCGGCCCCGGATCGAGCAGCAGGTGGGCAGGGTGATGGGCCGGCCGCTGCAGCTGGGCCCGCTGGATGGGCTTGCCGCGGATGGCCTGCGAATCGGGCCCAGCCGCTTCCTGCGCGGCCCGAAGGACGGCTCCACCGCTTCCTTTCAGGGCGTCACGGTGTTCGTCGACCCCCTGGCCAGCTGGCGTCAGCGCCAGCTGATCCTCGACCTCAGTTTCGAGGGGGCGCAGGCGGATCTGCGCCGCAACGCCGATGGCCAGATCTGGGTGCTCGGTGCCCTGCCGCCCGGCCCGGAACCACCGCCGCTGGAGCTGCGGTTTCGTCTGCTCCAGCCCGGCACGGTGCGGTTGTGGGGGGTGGGTGCCGACCCGGCCCGCCCGATCACCCTCAGCGCCGCCGGCCAGGTGAACGTGGCCCTGCGGCGGCGTGCCATTGAGGTGCGCAGCCGCGCCTGGGCGCCGGGACAGCAGGGCAGTGCGGTGGTGAGCGGCGGCGGCAACTGGCAGACCCGCCGCTGGCAGGCGCTGCTTGAACCGCGCGGGTTTTCCCTGCAGCCGTTCCGGCCCCTGATCCCCCTGCCGGGCCGGTTCGTCGGCCGGGCTGATGGCCGTCTGCGGCTCAACCTCGATCGCGGTGTCGTTTCCTGCGGCGGAGGGCTGAGGCTCGCTGACCTGCGCTGGACCCCTGCCGGGGGCGGCGCTCCCCTGCGCATCGATGCCGCGCCGCTCGACTGCCGCGGCCGCACTCTGCTGCTGGCGGAGAGCCGCTGGCGCTACGCCGGCTGGGGCGGCCGGGTGGCGGGCCGCTTCGATGCCCGGCAGCGGCTGGCCGCCCGGCTCGAGGCGGTGCCGCCGCGGGGCAATCCCCTTGGTTCGGTCCCGCTGCGCGCCGATCTTCAGGGGCGTTGGCGGGGCGGGCGGCTGGAGCTGGCGCGGCTCGACGGCCGTCGCGGCTCCTCCTGGCTGCGCGCCAGCGGCGCAGTCGGCCGGCGCCTCGATCTCAGCGGCGGCTGGAGCCTCGAGCCGCGCGAACTGCCCGGGGGCAAGCGCCTGCCCGCCTGGCTGAGCCAGGCTCCCCTGCTGGGCAGCCTGCGGCTCGATGGCCTGCTGGCCCGCCCCAGGCTGGCGGTCCAGACCGCCCCCGCCTCCTTGCCCTTGGTGGGCCCCTGGCAGGCTTCGCTGCTCTGGAGCGAGGGCCTGCTGCGCCTGCAGCGTTTCGAGAGTCCCCATCTGCGCGCCACTGCCGCGATGCCGCTGGCGCTGCAGGCCGGCCGCGGACTGGTGCGCGGCGACCTCAACGCCAGAGTTGCGCTCAGCGACTATCCCCTGCACCGGTTCGATCCGCTGGTGGCCACGCGGCTGCGGGGTCTGCTCGACGCCCGCGGCAGCCTGGTGGGGCCGCTGGAGCGGCTGCGGCCCGATCTCGAGCTGCTGGTGCGCGAGCCGGGGGCCGGTCCGCTGTGGCTGCGCGAAAGCTGGCGCGGCAGGCTGCAGGCCCCGGCCCTGCCCTTCGGGCCGGAGCCGCGCGCCGACGGCGGCCGCCTCAGCCTGACGGCGCTGACCCCCGCTCCGGCGGGGCGGATCGAGGCCTGGCTCGACCCCTCCTGGGTGCCGGTGCGCATCGATCTCGAGCGCGCCGGCACGCTGCGCCTGAGCGGCCGTCCGCAGAACTACCGCTGGCAGGCCCGCGGCCTGCCGCTCACCGGCCTCACTCTGGCCACCGGACCCCGCCGCCGCTTCCAGCCCCTGCAGGGCCTGCTCAGCGGTGATGGCAGCCTCGGGCTGACGCCTCTTGGCTTTCAGGGTCGGGTGCGGCTGGAGGATCCCCGCTTCCTCGGGATCGCCGGACGCTCCATCCAGGCAGATGTGCGTTACGTCGGCCGCCGCTATGCCATCGCCGGTGCTGTCGAGACCCTCGACAGGGGCAGGGTCGACGCCCAGGTTGAAGGTACCTGGGCTGGCCCATTCCGCGCCGCGTTCCAGGCCCGCGCCCTCACCGCGGCCCTGTTCCGCCAGTTGCAGGGGGGCTGGCCGGTGTGGCTGGGCGCTGCGGCGCCGCCACCGGGCGGGGCCGCGAGCCTCGGCGCGCCGGCCATCGAGACCCGCGGCCTCAGCCTCGACGACCAGCTCCTTGCCCTGCAGGAGGCCCTGGCCGCGCTGCTGCGCCGCGACGAGAAACTGGCCCGGCTCGACCGCCGCGATCTGCTGCAGCGAGTGCAGAGCCGGCTCGATGCGGATCTGGTGCTCACCGGTCCCGATCTGGTCAGCGCCCGGGCCGACCTCACCGCCCGCGGCTACTTCTGGCTGAGCCATCTGGACCGCGACCAGGTGCTCGCCGCCCGTCCCCTGGAGCTGCGGCTCAGCGGCGCGGTCTTCCGCGGCGAGGGGGAGTTTGATCTTTCCGGGTTGTCGCTGGCGATGCTCTCGCTGCTCACGCCGGTGCCGGAAAGCCTGCGCGGCCAGCTGGCGGTGGCGGGCCGCTACCGGCTGGGGGGGCGCCGACCCGAGCTGGCTCTGGATCTGGCGCTGCGGGAGGCGAGCCTCGGCGACCAGGCGCTGCAGCTGGAGCGGGGCCGGATCGAACGGAAGGACGAGGGCCTCAGCGTCGATCTGGCCCTGCGCTCCGCCGGTGCCACCAACAGCGTCGATCTGGCAGGCACGATTCCGCTCGATTCGCGGCGCGATGGCCTGGAGCTTCGTCTCGCCAGCCGCGGCGATGGCCTGCGCTTCCTCACGCGGCTGGGCGGCAGCGCCGTGGCGGTGAAACGGGGCAGCACCGACCTGCAGCTGCTGATCCGCGGCAGCCTTCTCGATCCGATCGCCAACGGCTTCCTGCGCCTGCGCCAGGGGGAGGTGCAGTTCATCGGCCAGAGCCTGCGCGAGGTGGAGGCCACGGTGCTGTTCGACTTCGAACAGCTGCTGCTGCAGAGCCTCAGTGCCCGGGTGGGCCCGCAGGGACGGATCAGCGGCGAGGGGCGCCTCGGCCTGGTCCGCCCGCTCGACGATCAGCCCACGCTGGCGGTGCGCCTGGAGCGGGTGCCGTTCCAGGTGCCCCGGCTCAATGCGGTCGGCGACGGGCGCCTGCGCCTGGGAGGCAGCCTGGTGCAGCCCCGCCTGGGCGGAGATGTGGCGATCCGCGACGGCAGCCTCAATGCCACCCCCGGCCAGCTGGCCGGGATGCCCGCCGGCAAGGCCCCCGACTCGGACCAGGAGGTGCGGCCGCTGAGCGTCCCCCAGCTGATCGAGTCGAAATGGGACTTCAGCCAGCCGCTGGTGCTGCTCGGCCCCGATGTCGAATCCTCCACCGCCGAGTCGCTGCGGCAGTCGATCCCCCGGGTTCCCTGGCTCAGCTTCGACGACATGGTGGTGCGGCTGGGTCCGGATCTGCGCGTCACGATCGGCAATGTCGGCAATTTCCGCACCGCAGGTCGGCTGCGCATCAGCGGCCGCCTCGATCCCACCCTGCAGGCCAGCGGCGTGGTGAAACTGCTGGGGGGCCGTCTCAACCTGTTCACCACCAGCTTCAGCCTCGATCCCGACGCCCCCAACGTGGCGATCTTCACGCCCTCGCTGGGGCTGGTGCCCTACCTCGACATCGCCCTGCGCACGCGGGTTTCTGACAGCCTCAGCGTGATCAGTCCCAGCGGCATCGGCGGCCCGGCGAGCCCCAGCCTGTCGGAGGTGGAGGCCCAGGGGGGGTTCTCGCGGCTCAATCAGCTCAAGCTGGTGCTGGTCACGGTGGCGGTGAGCGGTCCAGCCGACCGGATCGCCGATAACCTGCGGCTCAGCAGCAATCCACCGCTGCCCCAGGAGCGGCTCGTGGCCCTGATCGGCGGCAACTCCCTGGCGGGCCTGAGCGGTGGCCAGGCGGGCACCGCCCTGGCCACGGTGCTGGGCCAGTCGCTGCTCTCGCCGTTGCTGAGCACCCTCAGCGACGCCTTCGGCCAGCGGGTGAGCTTCGCCCTCTACCCCACCTATGTGAATTCATCGCTGAGCAGCAGCGAGGAGCGCCGCTCCGGCCGGGTGCCCCCCCAGCTGGTCTTCGGCGCCGAAGTCGGCTACGACATCAACGACCGCATCAACGCCTCGGTGCTGGCGGCTCCGAACCGCTCCGATGTGCCCCCGCAGGTGACGATCAACTACAAGGCCTCGGAGAACCTCACCCTCGAGGGTTCGATCGATACCGAGGGCCTGTGGCAGGGGCTGCTGCGGGTGTTCTTCCGCTTCTGATTCGTGTTGCCCCCGTCCTGAGCCTTGGTCTCCTCCTCTCCCCTCTCCAGCCCTGGCGGAACTGCGCAGCTGATCGGCGTCGACCTGGGCGGCACGGCGATCAAGCTCGGCCGTTTCGCCGCCGATGGCACCCTGCTGGCGGAGGCGGAGTGCGCCACGCCGAGGCCGGCGATGCCCGGCGCCGTGAGCATGGCGATCGCCGAGGCGATCGAGGCGATCGACCCCGGAGGCCTGGCCCGCCGGGTGGGGATCGGCCACCCCGGCCCCAGCGACAGGGCGGGGCGGGTGGCGCGCATCGCCATCAACCTGCCGCAATGGCGCGAGGTGCCCCTGGCCGACTGGCTGGAGCCGCGCCTGGGCCGGAGTGTCACCCTCGCCAACGACGCCAACTGCGCCCTGCTCGGCGAGCGCTGGTCCGGCGCCGCCCGGGATGCCGCCGATGTGCTGCTGCTCACGCTCGGCACCGGGGTGGGCGGGGCGGTGCTGCTCGGCGGCGAGCTGTTTCTCGGCCATGGGGGTGCGGCCGCGGAGCCCGGGCTGATCGGCATCGATCCGGAGGGTCCGCCCTGCCGCAGCGGCAACCGCGGCTCTCTGGAGCAGTACTGCAGCATCGAGGGGCTGGCGCGGCTCTCGCCCCTGCCGCCCGCCGAGCTGGTGCGCCTCGCCGATGGCGGTGACGCCGCCGCGCTGGCGGTGTGGCACGCCTATGGCCGCTGGCTGGGCATCGGCTTGAGCTCGCTGATCTATGTGCTGACCCCGGAGCTGGTGCTGCTGGGCGGTGGCCTCAGCGCCGCCAGCCACCATTTCCTGCCTGCGGTGTGGCGGGAGGTGGAGCAGCGGGTGCTGGCGGTCAGCCGCGAGGGTCTGGCGATCCGTGCCTGCAGCCTCGGCAACGGCGCAGGCCGCCTCGGGGCAGCCTGGCTGGCGCGGCAGCGCCTGAGCGTGGGCGGCTTGGGATGATGGCCCCATGAGCCCTGACGCCTCCTCCTCTTCCCCCCTGCCCTCCGCCCCGCCGGTACCCGAGCCCGGGCCGGAGCTGCTGCAGCGAGCCGCCGCCGTGCGCCGGGCCGCCATGGACCTCGGCCGCCTCGACAACAGGGCCCGCCGCACCGCGGTGGAGGCGATGGCGGCTGCCCTGGAGCAGGACGCCGCCACCATCCTGGCGGCCAACCGCGACGACCTGGCGGCGGCCGGGCGCGATGGCCTTGCCGCTCCGCTGGTGGCCCGGCTGAAGCTGGATGGGGCCAAGCTGGCCGCCGCGATCGAGGGCGTGCGCCAGGTGGCGGCCCTGGCCGACCCCCTCGGCCGGCGCCAGCTGCACAGCGAGCTCGATCAGGGCCTGGTGCTCGAGCGCATCAGCGTGCCGCTCGGGGTGCTGGGGGTGATCTTCGAGGCCCGCCCCGATGCGGTGATGCAGATCGCCTCGCTGGCGATCCGCTCCGGCAACGGCGCCCTGCTCAAGGGCGGCCGTGAGGCCACCGGCAGCTGCCGGGCGAGCGTGGCGGCGCTGCGCCGCGGCCTGGCCGGCACGGCGGTGGATCCCGCCTGCCTGGAGCTGCTCACCAGCCGCGAGGAGAGCCTGGCCCTGCTGAAGCTCGATGGCCTGGTGGATCTGATCATTCCGCGCGGCTCCAATGAGCTGGTGCGCTTCATCCAGGACAACACCCGCATCCCGGTGCTGGGCCACGCCGATGGCATCTGCCATCTGTATGTCGACCGCGAGGTCGACATACCCCAGGCGCTTCGGGTGGCGATCGACGCCAAAACCCAGTACCCCGCCGCCTGCAACGCCATCGAAACGCTGCTGCTGCACCGCGAGGCGGCGGCGGCCTTCCTGGGGCAGGCCCTGCCCGCCTTCGCCGCCGCCGGCGTCAGCCTGCGGGGGGACGCCGCCAGCCGCGCCCTGGGGGTGGAGCAGGCCGCCGGCGACGACGACTGGCGCACTGAATACTCCGACCTGGTGCTGGCGGTGCGGGTGGTGGACGACCTGCCCCAGGCCCTGGAGCACATCCGCACCTACGGCTCCCGCCACACCGACGCCATCTGCACCACCAACGCCGCCACGGCGGAGACGTTCCTGCGGGGGGTGGACAGCGCTGGGGTGTACCTCAACTGCTCCACCCGCTTCGCCGATGGCTTCCGCTACGGCTTCGGCGCCGAGGTGGGCATCAGCACCCAGACCCTCCCCCCCCGGGGGCCGGTGGGGCTGGAGGGGTTGGTGACCTACCGCTACCTGCTGCGCGGTGAGGGCCACATCGCCGCCGACTACGCCGGCGGCGAGCGCCGCTTCAGCCACCGCGACCTGCCGCTGTGAGCCTCAGTCGTGAAGATGCGATGACCCCCGCCAGCGGCGATCGGATTGTGGTGCGGGGGCTGCGGCTCTGGGCCCATGTGGGGGTGCTCGAGCACGAGCGACAGCTGGGGCAGTGGTTTGAGCTGGATCTGAGCCTGGCCTGGGATCTGGCCGCCGCCGGTGCCACCGATCAGCTGGAGCACAGCCTTGATTACAGCCTCGCGATCACGGCCCTGCAGCGGCTGGCGGGGGAGCTGCGCTGCCTCACCCTGGAGCATTTCGCCGAGCGCAGCTTCGATGTGCTCGAGCGGTTGTACGGCCCGGTGCCGATGCGGTTGGAGCTGCGCAAGTGCCGGGCGCCGGTGCCGGGGTTCACGGGGGTGGTGGCCGTGCAGCGCTCGCGCCACGGCGGTTGATGCCCCGGCGGCCACCGCTGGTGCTGCTCCATGGCCTCTGGGATACGCCGCGGGTGTTCCGGCGGCTGGAGGCGGAGCTGCTGGGGCGCTGCCCGGAGCTGGAGCTGTTCGCGCCGCACCTGCCCCACCGCTTGGGGGCGGTGCCGCTGCGGCGGCTGGCGGCCACGTTGGCGCCGTTGATCACCGAGCGCTTCGGGCCCGCTGAACCGCTGGATCTGCTGGGCTTTTCGATGGGTGGCCTGGTGGGGCGCCTGTGGCTGCAGGACCATGGCGGCGCCGAGCGCTGCCGCCGCTTCCTGTGCCTGGGCAGCCCGCAGCGGGGCACCCTGGCGGCGCAGGCGGTGCCGCGGGCGCTGCTGGCGGGCATCGCCGACATGAAGCTGGGCAGCCCGCTGCTGCGCCACCTGGATGGGGGCACGGCGCGGCTGCGGGGGCTCGACTGCAGCAGCTTCTATTGCCCCACGGAGCTCACGGTGTTCCCCGGCTGGCGGGCGGTGCTGCCGGTGGGGGAACGGCGGGCGCTGCCGGTGTGCACCCACCGGCAGTTGATCGGCCACCCCCGGGCCCTGGCGGCGGTGGGCGATTGGGTGCTGGAGCGGCTGCTGGCGCCTTAAACCGCCACCAGGCCGGAGTGGCGGATCAGGGCTTCGCTGCTGGGCTGGCGGCCGCGGAAGGCTTCGAACACCTGTTTGGGGTCGAGGCTGCCCCCGAGGCTGAGCACCGTGTCGCGGAAGCGGCGGCCGGTGGCGCGGATCTGCTCCTCGTTGTCCAGGCCCACGTCCTCGAAGGCGCTGAAGGCATCGGCGCTCAGCACTTCGGCCCACTTGTAGGAGTAGTAGCCGGCCGAGTAGCCACCGGCGAAGATGTGCCCGAATGAGCAGAGCAGGGCGTCCTCCGCGATCGGTTCGAGCACGGTGGTGGAGGCGGCGAGCTCGCGGCGCAGCTCCTCCGGGCTCTGGCCGCCATCGGGCTGCCAACGGCTGTGGAGGCGCAGGTCCGTGAGGGCGAAGTGCACCTGCCGCAGGGTGGCCGAGCCCCCCATGAAGGTGCGCGCCGCCTGCAGCTTGGCGAACTCCTGCTCCGGCAGGGGTTCGCCGGTCTGCCAGTGGCGGGCCATGCCGATCACGGTGGCGCGGTCATAGCACCAGTTCTCCATGAAC
>JBJTUJ010000113.1:0-2826 GCA_046080685.1 Cyanobium sp.
GGCTGGCAGGTTGAGATCACCGACCAATGGCTCAAGGGAGGCTGGCCCTGGGAGTTGGTGCATCCTGAGAAGAGCTGCCGCGTTGGCTTCGGGGGCCATACCGAGACCTATCTGGATCATCACGGTCAGCACCGGGTGAACTGGCTGCCTTCCGAGGTGGTGGTTGGCATTCCCCATGATGTGCCAGTTCTTGGCTATCGCGTGAACACCTGCGACAGGCTGCGCCTGTGGCGTGCCGTAGCAGCCAAAGTCTTCGATATCCATACGTTCAACAGCGGAGACTTCTATGGCGCCGTGGAGGAGAAGACAGGCAGTGAAACCCTTTCCAATGTTCTCTATCCCAACGACGGCACTGATGCCGGACGCAGGCTGAGGCTCAAGCAGCAATACTTCTTCGTATCCTGCTCTCTTCAGGACATGTTCCGCAACCTGAACATCCGCGGAATCCCTGCTGTTGAGTTTCCCGACCACTGGACGGTGCAGCTCAACGACACCCACCCTGCGATAGCTGTCGCTGAGTTGATGCGACTTCTTCTGGATGACTACCAGCTTGGCTGGGATCAGGCCTGGGAGATCACCCATCGTGCTATCGATTATACCAACCACACCCTCCTCCCCGAGGCTCTGGAATCCTGGGACCTGAGCTTGTTCGCTTCCCTGTTGCCGCGTCACCTGGAACTGATCTACGAGATCAACAGTCGTTTCCTGCAGCAGGTGCGGATTAAAGATCCTGGCAACACCGATCTTCTTGAACGGGTTTCCATCATCTCTGAGCAGGGTGGAAAAGCCGTTCGTATGGCTAATCTTGCAACCATCGCCGCCCATCGCGTCAATGGTGTGGCCGCACTCCACAGCGATCTGGTCAAGAATGAGCTGCTCGCCGACTTCGCCAAGCTGTTCCCGGAGCGTTTCACCAGTGTGACCAATGGCGTCACCCCTCGCCGCTGGTTGGCTCTCGCCAATCCTCCCCTGAACGATTTGCTGAGGGAATCAATCGGAGCAGACTGGCCAACCAAACCGGAAGACTGGACCAAGCTGGAGTCGTTCCAGAACGATCAAGGATTCCTTGACCGCTGGGGTGCCTGCAAGCTCATGGGCAAACGGCGGCTGGCGGGGGTCATCGATACCCAGACCAAGCAGTTAATGGATCCCATAAGCATGTTTGATATTCCGGTCAAGCGAAGCCATGAGCATAAGCGCTAGCACCTTAATGCCCTTCATATTATTGTACAGTACCTGCGCCTCAAGAATGGCGATGCTGCTGAGATGGCACCCCGAACCGTGATCTTTGGGGGTAAAGCGGCTCCCGGCTATTGGATGGCAAAGCTGATCATTCGCTTCATTACAGGTATCGCAGAAACCATCAATGGAGATCCCGGCACAAGGGGACTGCTCAAAGTGATTTTTCTGCCTGACTATAACGGTAAGCTTGGGGAGAAGGTCTATCCGGCTGCGGATCTCTCTGAACAGATCTCTACAGCTAGGCTGGAGGCATCAGGAACAGGCAACATGAAGTTCACCATGAATGGCGCCCTGACCATTGGCGCAATGGACGGTGCGAATGTGGAGATCCGCGAACGTGTGGGTGCGGATAACTTCTTTCTCTTTGGCAAGACAACCAGGGAGATCGCTCAGCTCCGCGGCCACTACCACCCCTGGGAATGGATGGATGGACTGCCGGCTCTCCAGGAAGCCTTCACCCTGATCGAGCAAGGGCATTTCAGCGCTGGTGACAGGGACCTCTACCGGCCCTTGCTTGATGATCTCCGAGGAAGAGATCCGTTCTTCGTGATCGCCGACTTTGCAGATTACAGCCGGGCGCAGATGGAAGTGGACCAGGTCTGGGCTGATCGAAAACGATGGAACTCCATGTCGTTGCTGAACACGGCGCGGAGTGGCTTCTTTTCGTCCGACCGATCCATCCAGGAGTACGCCGCTTCCGTCTGGAACGTGTCCGCGCTCAGGTTCCCCATGCTGCCCTAGTCGAGGGGGATCGGGCCGAGGGCGCAGATGCCATCCCAGCAGAGGCTGGTGTCGGCCGCCCAGCGGCTCTCCACATCCCGCCAGTCGCCGCCCTCCTGGCGCAGGCGCATGGGGCCGGTGCCGTCGTGGGTGAACTCGAAGCGATCGCCCTCGATCACCAGCCACCAGTGCTGGCCCACCTGGTCCACCAACATCGTGCAGGCGCGCCAGGGTCCGTTCTCCCGCCGGCATTGCAGGGGAATGGACGCCGGTGCCGCCCACAGCGGCCCACCGGTGCCCGCCAGCAGCATGACCGTCCCCAGGAGAATCAGGGGGCGGCACACCTGGAACCGGGCCATGGCCCGCCGGGGTTGGTGGCCCCTTCACGCTGGCGATCCGACCTGGGGCTGGGGAGGTGGACTGCCAAGATTTAACAAACGCCACTCCTTCCGGTGCCCGTCTTTCATGCCCGCGTGCAGGTGTCCCTGCGCCCCTCCGTCCTTGATCCTGCCGGAGAGGCCGCCCGGGCCGCCGCCGGCCGCCTGGGGGTGCATGGCGTCAAGCGGCTGCGGATCGGCAAGGCGATCGAGGTGGATCTGGAGGCGCCGGATCGGGCCACGGCCGAAGCCCAGCTCCACCTGCTCAGCGATCGGCTGCTGGCCAATCCTGTGATCGAGAACTGGGTGCTCGAGATCAACGAGGCCGGCTGAGCACCCCCATGACCATCGGCATCGTTGTCTTCCCCGGCTCCAACTGCGACCGGGACGTGCGCTGGGCTCTCGAAGGCTGTCTGGGACGCCCTACCCGCTTCCTCTGGCACGAGGAGCGGGACCTTGCGGGGCTGGACGCCGTGGTGCTCCCCGG
>JBJTUJ010000114.1:0-4031 GCA_046080685.1 Cyanobium sp.
GGTCCCGCGACGATGTGTACGTGAGCCTCTGCCGGCTGGTGCCCAACAAGCGGGTGGATCTGGTGGTGGAGGCCTTCCGGCGCACCGGCCTGCCCCTGGTGGTGATCGGTGACGGGCCCGAGCGTCGCCGGCTGGAGGCCATGGCAGGGCCCCAGACCCGCTTCCTCGGCCGCTGCGACGACGGCGAGGCGGCCGCCTGGTTGGAGCGTTGCCGCGCCTATGTCTATGCCGGCCTGGAAGACTTCGGCATCGCGCCGGTGGAGGCGATGGCCGCCGGGGCGCCGGTGATCGGCTACGGCGCCGGCGGCCTGCTGGATTCGGTGCGTTGTCTCAGCTCCGGCGACGCCCATCCCACCGGCCTGCTGTTTCCGCACCATTCAGCCGCCAGCCTGGCGGAGGCGCTGGAGCACTTCGAGAGCGGGCAGCTCTGGCACCGCTTACCCGCGGAGGGTCAGCGCCGCTGGGCGGAGCGCTTCGCCCCCGAGCCCTTCGAGCAGCGGCTGATGGTGTTGCTGGAGCGGTTCTGGCGGGCCCATCAGCAGCGTCTGGCGCGGGACTCCCGACCTGTGCCTCTGGCCTGAGTGGCCCTCGCGACTGGATTTCGCGCTGGACACATCTTTAGATTCTTCAACCGTAAGGGCTTTCGATGGTTTCTACCGCCGCTACCACCTCCGGATGTCCAGCGTTGCTCAGCGTTTCGCCGCAGTTGCTCTCCGCCGAGCAACTGATCGAGTTGCAGTCGCGCCGTTCGCGGGTGATCAAGCGCAGCGGCGACATCGTGTTCTCACTGGCGGTGCTCACCCTGGGTTCGCCGGTGCTCCTGCTGCTCGGCCTGCTGGTGAAGGTCACCTCCCGGGGGCCGGTGTTCTACGTGCAGCAGCGCGTGGGACGGGGGTATCGCAGCTTCGGCTGCATCAAGTTTCGCACCATGCGGCGCGATGCCGACAAGGTGCTCTCGGCCGTGCTCGCCCAGTCCCCCGACCTTGAGGAGGAGTTCCGCAACGATTTCAAGCTGCGCAATGATCCCCGCATCACCCGCCTGGGCAAGTTCCTGCGCCGCTCGAGCCTCGATGAGCTGCCCCAGTTCCTGAATGTGCTCAGGGGTGAGATGAGCGTGGTGGGTCCCCGGCCGATCGTGCGCAAGGAGCTGCCCCGCTATGGCGACCGCATGGACGAGGTGCTGTCGGTGCGTCCCGGTCTGACCGGCCTGTGGCAGGTCTCGGGCCGCAACAATCTCAGCTACGAAAAACGGGTCAAGCTCGACCTCCGCTATGGCCGCCACCGCAGCCTGCGGATGGATCTCAAGATCATCGCCCGCACCTTCCTGGTGATCCTCGATCCCCGCGACCGCGGCGCCTACTGAGCCGTTACGCAGCCCTGGTCCGCTTCAGGCCGGGGCTGCAACGACGCTGACGGCCGCCACCAGCCCCGTTCCCCACAGCAACCAGAGCAACTCCAGCCGGCGGCTGAGGACAAGGATCCGGCGCACCCCTGAGCGATCCGGCGGGGCCGCCACCGCCGCCAGGATCGGCTTCCGGCGCCATCCGCCGGCATAGCGGTTGAGGCCCCCCAGCCGAACCCCCGCCGCATGGGCGAAGGCGGCCTGGGACACGCCGGCGTTGGGGGAGGGATCGGCCGCACCCTCACTCAGGGCGGCCCGCCAGAGCGCTCCGGTGGCACCAGGCCGTCCTGCCGCCAGCGGCAGGCTCAGGGCCACCAGGCGCGCAGGCAGCCACACCAGCAGGTCGTCGAGGCGGGCGCCCGCCGTGCCCAGCCAGCGCAGCCGACCCTGGCGGTAGCCCAGCATCGAATCGAGGGTGCTGGCGGCCTTGAAGGCCCAGCTCAGGGCCAGGGGGCCCGGCCAGGCGGCGCCTGCGGGAGCGGCGGCCATCAGCAGGGCCCCCGCCAGCATCCAGAACAGGGGAGCGAACAGGCCGTCCACCGCGTTCTCTGCGGCGGTTTCGGCCGCCGCCCGCAGCAGTTCGGCCTCCGGGAGTCCCTCCACCTCCCGCCCGACGATCCAGCGCAGCTGTTGGCGGGCGGGCTCCAGGGGATCGGCCGCCTCCGTGGCGACTGCGGGGGGGGCGGCATCGGTGGCGTTGGGCAGGGCCGCCAGAACCGCTTCAACCGCCTGCTCCAGGCTGCGGCCCGCCAGGGCGCTGGCCAGCCCCACCAGCAACAACGGCAGCCCCACTGGAGGCACGCTCTCCGCCAGCCGCTCCACCGCCCAGCCTGCGGCCGCGCTGCCTCCCACCACCATCAGGGTGATTCCCACCCCGGCCAGACGCAGCCGGCCCGGATGGTCGCCCGCCCAGGCTTCGGCGGGGCTCCGCAGCGCTCCGATCACCGCCCCCATGGCCTGCACCGGGTGGAAGCAGGCCCGCGGATCGCCCACCAGCCGGTCGAGGGTGGCCGCCGCCGGCACCAGCAGCACCGCCGCCAGGGTCATACCGCGGCTTTCTGGCGGCGAGGGAGCAGCAGTGCCGCCAGCACGAAGGCGGTCACGATCAGGATTCGGGCGTTGGCCAGGCCCAGGACCTGGGTGCCGGCCCCCATCGCCAGGCTGCCCACCAGGCTGCCGATGGCCAGGGAGCGATCCTTCCTGGCCAGCTGCCCGGCCGTGTCGCCCCCTACGGCATGGGCGCCCGTCAGGCGGACATCGGTGCCGGCGGCCAGGGCCCCGAGCGGCACGAACAGCGCCGTGGCTCCCCAGGCGGGCAGCCAGGTGGTGGCCTGCAGCAGCATCGCCATGCCGCCGTAAAGGCCCCAGCCCGGCAACGGCAGGGGCAGGCCCACGATCCGTCCCAGGCCATAAGCCGCCAGCACCAGACCGAAATCCACGCAGCTGCCGCCACCGATCGCTCGCACCCACAGGGGCAGCAGGGCGAACAGGGCGCCAAACAGCAGTCCCTGGAAGCCGCCACGGGGATCGATTCCGGTGGCGGCGGTGACAGTGGCGTGGCTGGGGCCTTCCTCCAGCTGGAAGCGGGGGGAGGACACCAGCAGCAGGCCGGGCAGCAGCAGCAGCGCCGCCATGGCGAACTGGGGAGCGGTGTTGCGCAGCAGCGGGAACAGCAGGGCGGTGAGCAGGCTGCCGCTCAGCCCGCCGGCATCCCCCAGGCGTTGCAGCCAGGGCAGGCTCAGGCGCCGGGGGGCGAGCAGCCAGCGCTGCAGCGGCAGCACGCTGGCGGTGCGGCCCACCCCCACCAGAGCGCTGGCCAGCAGGGGCCAGACCGGCGAGGGCCCGAGCCGCTTGAGGGCCACCGCCAGCCACAGGAGCACGCCAAGCACCTGAAGCACCAGCCCGAAGCGGGCGCGGGGGCGCAGGGGCAGCAGAGTGGATGAAACGGACAGGGCCGGCAGCAGCCCATTGACCAGGGGGGCCTGGCTGAGTCCGCTCAGCAGCCAGCCCGCCGAAGCCCCGGTGAGGGACTGGGCGGTGCGCTGGCCGAACCAGACAAGGGAGGGCAGGGCGGCACGGTTCATCGCTGCCGCCCCCCGATCAGGCGGCCTTCAGCCAGCTGAACATCGAGCGCAGGCCCTTGCCCACCTGCTCGATCGGGTGCTCGCTGTCGCGTTGACGGATCCGGGCCATCTCCGGCTTGCCGGCCTCGCATTCTGCCACGAAGTTCCGGGCGAAGGTGCCGTCCTGGATGTCGCCGAGGATGCGCTTCATCTCGGCCTTGGTGTCGGCGGTGATGAGCCGCGGGCCGCTCACGTAGTCGCCGTACTCGGCGGTGTTGGAGATCGAATCGCGCATGGCGGTGAGGCCGCCCTTCACCATCAGATCCACGATCAGCTTCACCTCGTGCAGGCACTCGAAGTAGGCCAGCTCGGGCTGGTAACCGGCCTCCACCAGCGTTTCGAAGCCGGCCTTCACCAGCTCGGACAGGCCGCCGCAGAGCACCGCCTGCTCGCCGAACAGGTCGGTTTCGGTCTCCTCCTTGAAGTTGGTTTCGAGGATGCCGGCGCGGGTGCCGCCGATCGCCTTGGCGTAGGCCATCGCCAGGGCCCGGGCGTTGCCGGAGGCG
>JBJTUJ010000115.1:0-2725 GCA_046080685.1 Cyanobium sp.
CACCCACCGGGTGGGCGTCTCGATCGGCTCCGGTGTGGGCGGCCTGCTGATGATGGAGACCCAGGCCCACGTGCTGGCCGATCGCGGTCCCGACCGGGTCAGCCCGTTCTGCGTGCCGATGATGATCCCCAACATGGCCACCGGTCTGGCGGCGATTGCCCTCGGCGCGCGTGGCCCCAGCAGCGCCGTGGCCACCGCCTGCGCCGCCGGCTCCAATGCCATCGGTGACGCCTTTCGCACCATCCAGATCGGGCTGGCCGACGCGATGGTGTGCGGCGGCGCCGAATCGGCGATCACCCCCCTCGGGGTTGCGGGCTTCGCCAGCGCCAAGGCGCTCTCCTTCCGCAACGACGACCCGGCCACGGCCAGCCGTCCCTTCGACAAGGACCGCAACGGCTTCGTGATCGGCGAAGGGGCCGGGGTGCTGGTGCTGGAGAGCCTGGAGCATGCCCAGGCCCGCGGCGCCACCGTGCTGGCGGAGGTGGTGGGCTACGGCACCACCTGCGACGCCCACCACATCACCGCCCCCTCCCCGGGCGGCACCGGTGGTGCCGAGGCCATGCGTCTCGCCCTGGTGGATGCCCGCCTCGACCCCGAGGCCGTGGACTATGTCAATGCCCACGGCACCAGCACCCAGGCCAACGACAGCAACGAGACGGCCGCGATCAAGTCGGCCCTCGGGGCCCACGCCCAGCGCATCCCGGTCAGTTCCACCAAGTCGATGACCGGGCACCTGCTCGGCGGCAGCGGCGGGATCGAGGCCGTGGCGGCGGTGCTGGCGATCGGCCACAACCTCGTACCGCCTACGATCAACTACAGCACCCCGGATCCGGCCTGTGACCTGGACGTCGTCCCCAACCAGGCCCGGGAGCACCCGGTGAACGTGGTGCTCTCCAACTCCTTCGGGTTCGGCGGCCACAACGTCTGCCTCGCGTTCCGACGGATGATCTGAGGCTTGATCCGAGGCCCCGGCCTCCGGCCCTTCCTCCCCTCCCCGGGAACCCCTTCCTTAATCCTTAGTCCCCAACCCCAGCGCCACGCCATGGTTGTCGCCCCCACCACCTCCATCGACACGCTCTGTGTCAACAGCATCCGCTTCCTGGCGATCGACGCGATCAACAAGAGCAACTCGGGCCACCCCGGCCTGCCGATGGGGGCGGCCCCGATGGCCTATGCCCTCTGGGACAAGGTTCTGCGCCACAACCCCAAGAACGCCAAGTGGTTCAACCGCGACCGCTTCGTGCTCTCGGCCGGGCACGGCTGCATGCTGCTCTACGCCCTGCTGCACCTCACCGGCTACGACTCGGTGACCCTCGACGACATCAAGCAGTTCCGCCAGTGGGGCAGCCACACCCCGGGCCACCCCGAAACCTTCGAGACCCCCGGCGTTGAGGTCACCACCGGCCCCCTGGGTCAGGGCATCGCCAACGCCGTGGGCCTGGCCATGGCCGAGGCCCATCTGGCAGCAAAGTTCAACAAGCCCGACGTGAAGCTCGTTGATCACTACACCTACGTGATCATGGGCGACGGCTGCCACCAGGAAGGGGTGAGCGGCGAGGCCGCCTCCCTGGCCGGCCACCTGGGCCTGGGCAAGCTGATCGGCCTCTACGACGACAACCACATCACCATCGATGGAAACACCAACGTTTCCTTCACTGAAGATGTGCTCAAGCGCTACGAGGCCTACGGCTGGCACGTGCAGCACGTGGCCAACGGCAACACCGACGTGGAGGCCATCACCCGGGCGATCGAGGCCGCCAAGGCGGTCACCGACAAGCCCAGCCTGATCAAGGTCACCACCACCATCGGCTACGGCTCCCCCAACAAGGCCGACACGGCCGGTGTGCACGGCGCGGCCCTGGGGGCCGAGGAAGCGGCCCTCACTCGTGAGGCCCTGGGCTGGAGCTACGGCGACTTCGAAGTTCCCCAGGACGCCTACGACCACTGGCGCCAGGCCGTGAGCCGCGGCGAGGCCGCCGAGGCCGAGTGGAACGGCGCCCTGGCCGACTACCGCGCCAAGTACCCGGCAGAGGCCGCCGAGTTCGAGCGTCGCCTGCGAGGCGAACTGGCCCCCGGCTGGGACACCAACCTGCCCAGCTACACCGCCGAAGACAAGGGCCTGGCCACCCGCCAGCACTCCTACAACTGCCTCAACGCGATCGGCCCCAACCTGCCCGAGCTGATCGGCGGCTCCGCCGATCTCACCCACTCCAACCTCACCGACATCAAGGGCGAGAAGGGGTTCCAGAAGGGTGCCGAAGGCAATCGCTATCTCCACTTCGGCGTGCGCGAGCACGCGATGGCCGCCATCCTCAATGGCCTCGCTTATCACGGCAGCGGCCTGGTGCCCTACGGCGGCACCTTCCTGGTGTTCGCGGGCTACGCCCTCGGCGCCATCCGCCTCTCGGCCCTGAGCGAGCTGGGGGTGATCTACGTGTTCACCCACGACTCGATCGGCCTGGGCGAAGACGGCCCCACCCACCAGCCGATCGAAACCCTGGCCAACCTGCGCGCCATCCCCAACCTGCTGGTGATCCGCCCCGGCGACGGCAACGAAACCAGCGGCGCCTATCAGGTGGCCGTGGCCAACCGCAAGCGCCCCACGGTGCTGGCCCTCAGCCGCCAGGCGATGGCCAACCAGGCGGGCTCCAGCGCCGCCGCCGTGGCCAAGGGCGGCTACATCCTCGAAGACAGCAACGGCACCCCGGATCTGATCCTGATCGCC
>JBJTUJ010000116.1:0-9031 GCA_046080685.1 Cyanobium sp.
GACAGCTATCCCCCGCCCGGTGCGTCCGCCGGGGCTTCCAATGTGAGCCAGCCGGTGACCACCGGCGATCTCTTTGGTCTGCAGGCCCAGCTGCAGACCCCGCTGCCGGGATTCGATGCGGCCGCCACCCTGGAGATCTCCACCTTCGAGCCGGCGAACTTCGCCAACGGCACTCGCACCTGGGGTGACCTGAGCCGGCTGGTGAAACTGCCGCTGCTGGGCGACAGCACCCTGCGTCTGTTCGGCGCCTACCGCTACCGGGTCTGGAATGGCTCCCTGGGCGAGGAGGACGTCTACTCCGCCTACGGCGTGTCGCTGGAGGACACCGGCGTGCTGCCGAACTGGGGCCGGCTGAGCAGCAACTACTTCTGGCGCCTCGGCATGGGCAGCTACCAGGCCAACGCTTTCCAGACCACCACCCTCGCCGACCTCTGGCGCACCAATGCGATCGGCTCGCTGAACCTGAGCCTCCCCCTCTGGAGCGGGAAACCGGCCCCCCTCACCGCCACCGAGGCCTACCAGAACACCGCCATCCCGGTTGTGCCGGGACTCGCCCTGAACGCCAACGTGCTCGGCACCCTGGCCTACTACGGCGATGGCAGGAACCAGAACACCATCAGCCTCTCCAGCGGGCCCACCCTCACTCTTGGCCGGTTCGTGAAACCGTTCCTCGATTTCACCCAGTTCACCATCACCGGCAGCATCACGGCGCGGCAGGGGGTCAGCCCGCTCAGCTTCGACCGTGCCGTCGACCTTGGCACCCTCGGCATCGGCCTCACCCAGCAGATCGTGGGGCCGCTGGTGTTCAACGGCGGCATCGGCTTCAACGTCGACCCAGGTTCGCAGTTCTACGGCGACATCACCGCCTCCTACATCGAGCTGCGCTGGCAGCGGCGCTCCTATGAGATCGGCATCTTCTACAGCCCGTACGACGGCCTGGGCGGGGTGAGGGTGAAGCTGAACGACTTCAACTTCAAGGGCACGGGCGTGCCCTTCGTGCCGTATCACCCGGGCCAGCAGGTGCTGGGCCGGCCCTTCTGAGCGGCTGAGGGCCCGTCCCCTCAGGCCGGGACGAACGCCTGCAGGTAGGGGAGCCGGGCGGCGGTGGCCTTCAGCTCGGCGTCGTGGGCCACGAGCTGGGAGGTGCCGTCCCACTGGCCGCTCACCAGCATCCGCTGCGGGCCCGAGGCAAGCTGAACCGGCCAGCGGTTGGTCCCGACGAACTCGCTCTCCAGTTCCACCGCCAGCGCCTCGAGATCCAGGAACAGCTCAGCCCCGGGATCGGCAGCGATCGCCTGCTGCAGCTCGGCCACATGGAGAGGGTCGGCCGTGAGACAGGGGATGCCGAGGGCCAGACAGTTGCCGAAGAAGATCTCAGCGAAGCTCTCGCCGATCACGGCGCGGATGCCCCAGCGCATCAGCGCCTGGGGAGCGTGCTCACGGCTGGAGCCGCAGCCGAAGTTGCTGTTCACCACCAGCACCGAAGCCCCCTGATGCTCGTCGCGATCGAACGGATGGGCCCCCGCCAGTTCGGTGCGGTCGTCGGCGAAGGCGCCTTCGGCCAACCCCTCGAAGGTGATGCACTTGAGGAAGCGGGCCGGGATGATGCGGTCGGTGTCGATGTCGGCACCCACCAGGGGGATGGCGCGCCCCCGATGGGCGGGGACAGGGCCGGCGGGGAAGGGAAAGCTGCTCATCGGAGGGCGGGGGCGGTGACCTCGGTGGGAGAGAGGGCGCGCACGTCGGTGACGGCGCCGTTCACGGCGGCGGCGGCCACCATCGCCGGGCTCATCAGCAGGGTGCGACCGGTGGAGGAGCCCTGGCGGCCCTTGAAGTTGCGGTTGCTGGAGCTGGCGCTGATCTGGCGACCCTCCAGGCGGTCGGGGTTCATGGCCAGGCACATCGAGCAGCCCGGCTCGCGCCACTCAAAACCGGCCTCCCGGAACACCGCGTCGAGACCCTCGGCCTCGGCCGCCGCCGCCACCTGCTCGGAGCCCGGCACCACGAACGCCCGGACACCCGGGGCCACCTGGCGGCCCCGGGCGATGGCGGCCGCGGCCCGCAGATCGCTGAGCCGGCCGTTGGTGCAACTGCCGATGAAGCAGACGTCCACCGGCAGGCCGGCGATCGGAGCGCCGGGGACCAGGTCCATGTAGCGGTAGGCCTCCTCGGCGATCGGCCGCTCCTCGGCATCGAGCTGCTCGGGGGTGGGCACCGCCTCATCAACCCCGATGCCCTGGCCGGGGGTGATGCCCCAGGTGACGGTGGGAGCGATCGCGGAGGCGTCGAAGCGCACCTCGTCGTCGAAGACGGCATCGGGGCCGCTCGCCAGGGAGTTCCACCAGGCCTCCGCCCGCTCCCACGCTTCGCCGGTGGGGGCGAAGGGCCGGCCCCGGAGATAGGCGAAGGTGGTGGCGTCAGGGTTCACATAGCCGCAGCGGGCGCCCCCCTCGATGGCCATGTTGCAGAGGGTCATGCGCTCCTCCATCGAGAGGGCCTCGATGGCGGGACCGGCGAACTCGTAGGCGTAGCCAACGCCTCCGCGCACGCCCAGCACCCGGATGATGTGCAGCACCAGGTCCTTGGCGTAGACGCCCGGCTGCAGCCGTCCCACCACCCACAGGCGACGGACCTTCAGCTTGTTCATCGCCAGGCTCTGGCTGGCGAGCACGTCGCGCACCTGGCTGGTGCCGATGCCGAAGGCGATCGCGCCGAAGGCGCCGTGGGTGGAGGTATGGGAATCGCCGCAGGCCACGGTCATCCCCGGCTGGGTGAGGCCGAGTTCCGGCGCGATCACGTGCACGATCCCCTGGCGGCCGCTGCCAAGGCCGTGCAGCACGATGCCGTGGGCGGCGCAGTTCGCCTCCAGGGTGGCGAGCATCTGCTCGGCCAGCGGGTCGGCAAACGGCCGGGCCTGGGAGGTGGTGGGCACGATGTGGTCCACCGTGGCCACCGTGCGCTCAGGATGGCGCACGCTCAGGCCGAGATCCCCCAGGGCGGCGAACGCCTGGGGACTGGTGACCTCGTGATCAGATGCAGGCCGATGAACAGCTGGGTGGCACCGCCGGGAAGCTCGGCCACCCGGTGCAGATCCCAGACCTTGTCGTAGAGGGTGCCGGCGCTCACGGGAAACCCGTCGGGACAGAAGAGCCACCCTACGGCGGACGGGGGGCGCCGCGCCTCAGGGCCGGGGCGGGATGCTGGTGGCGGGATCGCGACGGAACAGGCCATCGAGGGAGTGGCGGGACACCACCCGGTCGGTGGCGCCGTGCTGGAACAGAAAACCCGCCAGCGCCGCCTGCATCAGCCGGTACTGATCCCACTGGGGGTGACGGCGGACGAAGTCCCGCATCGCGTCGTACAGGTCCTCGGGGAACTGGTTCTCGACGCTCACGGTTCGGGGGGCATGGTCGGGGATCTGGCTCATGCGGCACGGGTCGGTCGGTCGGCTCCATGACGCCACGGGACTCCCGATTCCGTCAAAGACCGGCGGGCCGGCCGAGACGAACGGGACACCCGCCGCGACCGCTGCCGCCACGGCCCTTCCTTCCACCTGGAACGACAGCGGGGAACGACGGCCCGGCGGAGGTCCCGGCGGTCAAGGGGAGAGGCACTTTCCCCAGGAGTGGACGATCAGGGACGACCCGCGCATGGGTCTGAATGGGAAGACCTGGGGAAAACAGGGGCTGTTTCCGGGGAAAACCATGGTCCGCGGGGGAAAACCCCATCGCTCAGCATTCGTGATCGATCCCGCCCCGATGGGGCAGGGATCCCGATGGGATGCCCTCAGACCGGGTCCGGGGTCTGCAGCAGCCGGCGCCGAAGGCGATCCAGGGCCTCACCGGCGCTCACGGCCTGGATCCACGCCCGACCGCGACGGGCGCCGCAACGCACGGGAGCGCTGCGGGTTCCCTCGGGGCCGGCCACGGCGATGTGCACCAGGCCCACGGGTTTGTCCGCGGTGCCGCCGCTGGGGCCCGCCACGCCGGTGATCGCCACCGACCAGTCGCTGCCGGTCGTCCGCCGCACCCCTTCGGCCATGGCCGTGGCCACCGGATCGCTCACCGCTCCCCAGCGCTCCAGGTCGCCTGCGCTCACGCCCAGCAGATCCCGCTTCACGGCATTGGCATAGGCGATCACCCCGCCGAGGAAGACGTCGGAGGCACCAGGCACCGCCGCCAGAGCGGCCCCGAGGCCACCGCCCGTGCACGATTCGGCCACCGCCAGCGTCTCGCCGCGGCGGCGGAGCAGATCCAGCACCACCGACGCCAGGCTGTCGCCGTCGGCGCCAAAGAGATCGGTGCCGCTGCGCTGGCGCAGGTCGGCCTCCGCCGGCGCCAGCAGGCGGTTGGCCGAGGCGGCATCCTCGGCGCGAGCCGTGATCCGGAGCGTCACCTCGCCGGTGCCGGCATAGGGCGCCACGGTGGGATTGGGCGAGTCCAGCCAGTCACCCATCCGCTCGGCCAGGGACGACTCGCCCACCCCCCAGAAGCGCAGGGTGCGGCTGAGGAACACCCCCTGGGAGAGGCCGGCCTGCCGCAGCCAGTCGGCCGCGGTGGCCTCCCACATCGCCCGCATCTCACTGGGCACCCCAGGGAAGGTGAGCACCGTGAAGCCGGGACACAGGCCGGGGTCCCTCCCCTGGGGATCGGGGGTCCAGATCATGCCCGGGGCGGTGCCGGTGGGATTGGGCAGGATCCCGGCCCCCAGAGGCAGCAGGGCCTGGCGGCGGTTGCTGGCCGCCGGGGGACGGCCGCGGCCGGCAAGCTTGGCCTGGATGTCGGCCCACACCTCGGGCCGCTCCTGGAGCGGCGCGCCGAACGCGGCGGCGATTGCCTCGGTGGTGAGGTCGTCGGGGGTGGGACCGAGGCCGCCGGTGGTGATCAGCACCCGGCAGCGGCCCGCCGCCTCCCGCAGCGCGGCGATCAGCCGTTCGCGGTTGTCCCCCACCACCCCCTGGCGGTGATGGGGAAGTCCCAGGCCGGCCAGCTGCTCCGCCAGCCAGCGGGCATTGCCGTTGAGGATCGAGCCCAGAAGCAGCTCGGTGCCTACGCACAGCACCTCCACACCCCCGGGGCCCTCGGGCAGGGAGCCGCTCACCCCGCCTCCTCCTGCATCGAGCGGCGGCAGGCCACCAGCACGCCGATCAGGATGGCCGTGGCCAGCCCCAGCCAGAGGAAGCGCATCTCGGCGTTGGCCAGCACCAGGGCCAGGGCCGCCAGCCACTGGGTGAAGGCGTAGATCAGCACCACGGTGCGGCGGTGGCTGAAGCCGGCCCTCAGCAGCCGGTGGTGCAGGTGGCGGCGGTCGGGATAGAAGGGCGAGCGACCTTCGCTCAGGCGGCCCATGATCACCGCCGACATGTCGGCCAGGGGGAGCGAGAGGATCAGCAGCGGCAGCAGGAGGCTGACGCTGGTGAGTCCCTTCGCCGGGCCCACGATGCTGATCGCGGCGAGGGCGAAGCCGAGGAAATAGGAGCCGCCATCGCCCATGAAGATCAGGGCGGGGTTGAAGTTGTGGCGCAGGAAACCGAGGCAGGCCCCCGCCAGGGCCGCCGCCAGCAGGCCGGCGGCGGGCTGGGCAAGGCTGAAGCTCACCGACAGCAGACCCACTGCGGCGATCCCGCTCACCCCAGCCGCAAGGCCGTCGAGCCCGTCGAGCCAGTTGATGGCGTTGGTGATGCCCACCAGCCAGATCACGGTGGCGAGCTGGCTGAGGGGCTCGGGCAGCACGACCCCGAGTTCCCCCCCCATCAGGCCGAAGGGGAGATCGATCGCGCCGATCCGTACCCCCTGATGCCACACCGCCACGGCCACCAGCACCTGGCCCGCCAGCCGCGGCAGGGGCGGCAGGGCGAACAGGTCGTCCGCCAGTCCGATGACGAAGTAGCAGAGGGCACCGGCCAGGGTGGTCCAGATCAGCTGGTCCTTGTTGGGAGGGAGATCGGCGAAGCCGCCCAGCCGCCAGGTGAGGGCCAGGGCCAAGCTGAAGCCCACCACGATGGCGATACCGCCCAGCCGCACCATCGGCCGGGTGTGCTGCTTGCGCGGGTCGGGGGTGTCCACCAGTCCCCAAAGCAAGCCGGCCCGACGGACCAAGGGGACGATCGCGGCGGTGAGCAGAGCCGCCGTGACCAGGGTGAGCAGGGCCGCCGCGTTGGGGCTGTAGGCGAGGGTCACGAGCGGCGGGCCTGGAAACAGCGGGCCTGGAGCGTCAGATTACGGGCAGTGGGAAGAGAAGAGTCAGGCGGGCTGAAGTTCCCGCCGGGCGGCATAGAGGGGGAAGCGGAGGCAGAGGGCGGCGACCAGCTCGCGGCAGCGCAGCTCGATCGCGCTGTCCTCCGGGTTCAGCAGCCGTTCGGCAATGATATCGGCCACCTCGCGGAAGGCGTCGGCATCGAAGCCGCGGGTGGTGCAGGCGGCCGTGCCCAGGCGCAGGCCGCTGGTGACGAACGGCGACTGGGGATCGAAGGGCACGGTGTTCTTGTTGGCGGTGATGTGCACCTCGCTCACCAGCGCGTCGGCCACCTTGCCGGTCATGTCGATGCTGCGCAGATCGAGCAGCACCAGGTGATTGTCGGTGCCGCCGCTCACCACGGCGATGCCTCGCTCCTGGATGCGTGTGGCCAGAGCCTGGGCGTTGGTGATCACCTGCTGGCTGTAGGTGCGGAACGAAGGCTGGAGCGCCTCCCCGAAGGCCACGGCCTTGGCGGCGATCACGTGCTCGAGCGGACCGCCCTGGGTGCCTGGGAACACCGCCTTGTCGAACTGCCTGCCGAACTCGGCGTCATTGCAGAGGATCAGGCCGCCGCGGGGGCCCCGCAGGGTCTTGTGGGTGGTGGTGGTGACCACATGGCAGTGGGGCAGCGGGCTGGGATGCACGCCAGCGGCCACGAGGCCGGCGATGTGGGCCATGTCGGCCAGCAGGTAGGCACCCACTTCATCGGCGATGGCCCGGAATGCCGCGAAGTCGATGGTGCGGGGATAGGCCGAGTAGCCGCAGACGATCAGCTTCGGCCGGTGCTCGTGGGCAAGCCTGCGGATGATGTCGAAGTTGAGCTGCTGGGTTTCGGGATCGACGCCGTAGTGCACGGCCTTGAACCACTTGCCGCTCACGTTCACCGGCGAGCCGTGGGTGAGGTGGCCGCCGTGGGAAAGATCCATGCCCAGGATCGTGTCGCCGGGGCTGAGCAGGGCGAGGAACACGGCGAAGTTGGCCTGGGCGCCGCTGTGGGGCTGAACGTTGGCCCAGGCGGCGCCGAACAGCTGCCGGGCCCGCTCGATCGCCAGCTCCTCGATGCCGTCCACGAACTCGCAGCCGCCGTAATACCGCTTGCTGGGCAGGCCCTCGGCGTACTTGTTGGTGAGCACCGATCCCTGGGCCTCCATCACGGCGCGGGAGGTGAAGTTTTCCGAGGCGATCAGCTCGAGGTGGCTCTGCTGGCGGTTGAGCTCCTGGTCGATCAGGGCGGCGATGGCCGGGTCCACCGTGGCCAGGGCCTGGTCGATCGCGGCGAGGGGGGCGGAGCTGGGGGCGACCATGGCGGCGGCGGCGGTGGCAGGGGAATGGGGCAGGCGAAAGCGGCCGGTGAACCCCAACCGCTCCCCGATGGTACGGAAAGCGTCTGAACGGCGCTTGCGCCCACTGGCGGGCGCACACCGGCTGGCGTGGTCAAAAAAAACGACCACCGGCTGGTGGTCGTTTCAGCGCGCCTGGAGAGATTCGAACTCCCGACCCTCTGATCCGTAGTCAGATGCTCTAATCCGCTGAGCTACAAGCGCCTGCTCCCACATTCTCAGCGCACGAGCCCCCCCTTCGTCAACTCAACCCCCGGTACGCTGCCGTTTGAGAGCCTCCGCGCCGCGCACCATGCCGATCCGCTGGTACGGACCTGCCGATCCCGCCGATCCCACCTACCGCCATTTCGATCGGATCGTGAACCTCACCCTGCATGCGATGGGGTTCGCGGCCCTGAACAGCGGCCTCTGGTTCGTGCAGGGCATGCGCCATCCCTGGTCCCATCTGGCCTGGTTCAGCCTGGTCTGGCTGGCGCTGCTGGCGGTGCATGCCAGCGTGGTGATCGCCCTGCGGCCTGCGCCCGAGCCATGACCCTCTCCGCCCAGGACCTCGAGGAACTCACCCGCGCCCTCGCCGATCGGCTCTACCTGCAGGTGGCCAACTGGAATCTCTATCTGGGCGATGCGGGCCTGGCGCCGCTGCTGGCGAGTGAATGCGCCGCCCGTCTCGATCAGGGCGCTGCGGTCTGCGCCCGCCAGGCGTTGGAGGCGGTGCAGGTGGGGATCGGTGGCGGTGCCACCCGTCTGCCGCTGGCGCGGCTGCTGCCACCGGGGCAGCTGCGCGATCTTGAAGAACTGCTCGAGCCCTACTGCTGAAGCGCCTGCTGAGGCTCCAGCCGTGGCTCCAGCCGTGGATCTTGCCCAGGCACCAGCCGACGCTTCCTCCGTCGTTTGCCACTGCCAGGCAGGGGCAAGGAAACGTGCCAGTTGCCGCCCATGGAGCCAGGACGAGGCGATGATGCCGATAGGGTGACCGTCACCGCCCTGAAACTGTGCTGGTCATCGAGGTCACCAACGCCCGTGAGGTGGTGCGCCAGAGGATCGGCCGGCTGGGGGGGCGTCTGATCGGCAAGGTGGTGGATGCTGAAGCCCAGGTGGAGAAGGCATTGATCCAGGAGCTGGAGAGTGCCTTCCGCGATTTCGGCATTGAAGCCCGCATCTTCTCGATCGACGGTCCTCAGATGATCGGCCGCTCACACCTCGAGATTCCGCTGCAGGTGCGCGAAGAGCGCCAGGTGCGGCTGGGTTGAGCACGGGGCCGCTGCCGCCCGTCGCCGTGGCGCTGGGGGCCAATCTCGGCGATCCGCTGGCCACGCTGCGGGCGGTGCGGCCACTGCTGGCGGAGCTGCTGCGGCAGTGGTGGCGGGAGCCGCAGGAGCCGGATGGTTCTGAGCTGCGCCTGCGCTGGTCGCCGCTGTTCCGCACCGCCCCGGTGGGAGGCCCCGCCAATCAGC
>JBJTUJ010000117.1:0-9557 GCA_046080685.1 Cyanobium sp.
CCGGCTTCCGGCTCTACGGCTGGGAGGATCTGGAGCTGGGCGAGCGGCTGCGGCGGATGGGGGTCGAGCTGCTGCGCTGCCCGGAGGCGGTGGGGTACCACTGGCATCCGGCTCTGCGGCTCGAGCAGATCCCCGATCTGGTGCGGGTGGAGCGGGAGCGGGCGAAGATGGGACTGGTCTTCTATCGCAAGCACCCCACCCGGCGTGTCCGGTTCATCATCCAGTTCACCTGGCTGCACCGCCTGCTGTGGGAACTGCTGACGCTGGGGGGTCTGCTGAACGAACGCAGCCTGCGGCCCCTGCTCGGCTGGCTGATCCGCAGCGGCCGGCCGGGGTTGGCGATGGAGTTGTTGCGGCTGCCGCTGAACCGGATCGGCGTCCGCGCCCTGTTCGCCGAGGCCCGGGAGGCGGGTCTTGGCTGAAGGGGGTTTGGGCTGAGGCGGGAAGCCCGTTTGATAGGTTGGCTCGGTTCACCCACACCGCACACCTGCGCGTTTCGGGTGATTCGTGCCCCCGCCCCTTCCTTTGGAGGGATCAGCGTGGTTCGGATCCCTGGCAGGTGGAGGCCAACCCGAAACCCTCAACACAATCATGGCTGTCGTCACTCTCGCCGAGATGATGGAGGCTGGCGCCCACTTCGGGCACCAGACTCGGCGCTGGAATCCGAAGATGTCGCGCTACATCTACTGCGCGCGCAACGGCGTTCACATCATCGACCTCGTGCAGACCGCCGTCTGCATGAACAACGCCTACAAGTGGGTGCGCAGTGCCGCCCGCAGCGGCAAGCGTTTCCTGTTCGTGGGCACCAAGAAGCAGGCCTCCGAGGTCATCGCCATCGAGGCCACCCGCTGCGGCGCCTCCTACGTCAACCAGCGCTGGCTGGGGGGCATGCTCACCAACTGGACCACGTTGCGCGCTCGCATCGACCGCCTCAAGGACCTGGAGCGGATGGAGTCCTCCGGGGCCATCGCCATGCGTCCGAAGAAGGAAGCGGCCGTGCTGCGCCGTGAACTGGATCGCCTGCAGAAATACCTGGGCGGCCTCAAGAACATGCGGCGCCTGCCGGATGTGGTGATCCTGGTGGATCAGCGCCGCGAAACCAACGCCGTGCTCGAGGCCCGCAAGCTCGACATCCCCCTGGTGTCGATGCTCGACACCAACTGCGACCCCGACCTCTGCGACGTGCCCATTCCCTGCAACGACGACGCCGTGCGCTCGGTGCAGCTGGTGCTTGGACGCCTGGCGGATGCCATCAACGAAGGCCGCCACGGCGCCCAGGATCGCCCGGCCGACGACGAGGGCTGATCCCTCCTCCCTGTCCGGGTCACCCCCATACCCTTACCCGGTCGGCCTGAGGGCTGGCCGGGTTCCATACTTCCGACGTTTTCCTTTCCTCCCTCCCCCGCCGATCGATGGCTGAGATCTCCGCCAAGCTCGTCAAGGACCTGCGCGACAAGACCGGCGCGGGCATGATGGATTGCAAGAAGGCCCTCACCGAAGCCAAGGGCGACACCGAGAAGGCCATCGAGTGGCTGCGGCAGAAGGGCATCGCCAGTGCCGAGAAGAAGGCGGGCCGCACCGCTGCTGAGGGTGCCATCGGCAGCTACATCCACACCGGCGCCCGGGTGGGTGTGCTGGTGGAGGTGAACTGCGAAACCGATTTCGTTGCCCGCGGCGAGATCTTCCAGGAACTGCTGCGCAACGTGGCCATGCAGATCGCTGCCTGCCCCGGGGTGGAGTACGTCACCACCGAGCAGATCCCGGCCGAGGTGGCTGAGCGCGAGAAGAACATCGAGATGGGCCGCGACGACCTGGCCGGCAAGAAGGAGGAGATGAAGGAGAAGATCGTGGCCGGCCGCATCGGCAAGCGCCTCAAGGAACTGGCCCTGATGGATCAGCCCTTCATCAAGGACAGCACGATCACCGTGGCCGAACTGGTGAAGCAAGTGGCCGCCAAGGTGGGCGAGAACATCCAGGTGCGTCGCTTCACCCGTTACACCCTCGGCGAGGGCATCGAGGTGGAGCAGGCCGACTTCGCCGCCGAAGTGGCGGCGATGAAGGCCGCCTGATCCTTCGTTCCCCCGCTTCCGTGGCACCGGTGTCCGACCAACCCGGTTCCGACCTTCCCGGGGCCCTGGAGGCGATCACGCAGAGCGTGGCCGCCTCCAATCCCCAGCTCTACCGCCACTTCGCCCTCTACCTGCAGGTGCTGCGCGAGGTGCTGCCGCATCGGCTGGAGCAGACCGTCTTCCACCTGGTCACCCGGGTCCATGCCCCGCGCTATCTGGCACTTGATTCCAGCGACCGCCAACACCTGCGCCAGCGCCTGGCCCTGCTGCTGAGGCGCTGCGGCAGTCTGCTCACGGTGGAGCAACTTGCCGCGCTTGCAGCCCAGATGGCGCGCGAGGCTGGCAGCCGGCGCCGTCTGGCCCAGCGAAGGCTGCTCGAACGGCTCACCGAGGGGGCATCCGAGCTCGCCGATGGCGCCGAACCGCCCGCTCCCCAGGGCTCCGTTCATCTGGAGCGCAGCCTTCCCCTGGCGGGGCATTCCCCCAGCTGGGGCCCTTCGGCAGCTGGGGAGCCCCCCCAACGGAGCGAAACGGGACTGTCCCTTCCCCTTGCCTTTCCCTTCAGCATCAGCTTCGGGGACGGCAGTGAGGAACCCCAGGAGCCGCCGGCGCCGGGCGGAGCGCCAGGGGAAGCCGCCGGTGGGCCTGAAGGCGGTGAAGGGGCGGAGCACGACGAACTCTCCGGGCCGGACACCTTTGGTGATGCCGACGAAGCGCCGGAGTTCGATTTCGATGGTGGCGATCCCGGCACCTGGCAGCAGGGAAGCCTGCCCATCGATCCGGTGGAGCTGCTGCGCTGGCTCGAGGGCATGGACCATGCCCTGCAGCGGCGCCTGCGCAACCTCTCCCACGCCGTGAACGTGGAGTTGCTGCGGGCCGGGGTCAGTCCCACCCTGCTGCCGGTGAGCTTGCTGGATGCTGCCCTTCACGGCCGGGTGGACAGCGCCCCTGCCACCCCCCATCTGCTGCGGCTGCCCCTGCCGTTCCCCCTACCCGGCCTGCCGCCGGGCCTGCCGGCGATCGCCGTGCTGCTGCGCAGCGCCGACCTGGAGATCGAGGAGCCCAGGCTGCGCACTTGCCGCCGCCGGCTTCAGCAGCATCGCCAGGAGCTGCGCAGAATGGCAGGCCGATTCCGTCGCCTGCAGCGGCGGCTCGCCATCCACCAGGCCGAAAGCCTTTGGCTGCAGGATCTGCCCCCTCCCCTCCCCCCGGCGGACTGACCCCGGCTCCTGCGGCGGACCCGTCGCCGGAGGCCTGGTGCGCGCCACTGCAGCAGGCTGCGCGCCTGGAGGCGGAGCGCGGCTTCGAGGACCTGCTCGGAAGGCGGGAGACCTTCAGCCGTTTCGTAAGCCGCAGCCTCGAGCAGCTGCCGGCCTGGTTGCCGGAGGATCAGCGGCGCCCCCTGGTGGCGCTGCAGACGGGCTTCGCCACCTACTCCCAGCAGTCTCTGGCCCAGCGGCAGCGGCTGGTGCAGAGCCTGCGCCAGACCCTCCACGGCCTGCGGCGGGCCCAGGAGCCGCCGCAGGCCGTGGCGCCCCCCCGCCTGCGGCTCGCTGATGCCCCGGCCGGCGGGCCGCCGGGATCCGGGCCCGTGGCCGCCCGGCTTGCCCCCGACGATCCCCTGGCCGCCGTTCCCGGGATCGGCGCCCGCACCGCCACCCGGTTGGCGGCTCTGGGCCTGCTGGTGGTGCGGGATCTGCTGCATCACTTCCCCCGCGACTACCTCGACTACGCCCACCGTGTGCGCATCGCCTCCCTGGAGCCGGGCCGCACCGCCACGATCGTGGCCACGGTGCGCCGCTGCCACGCCTTCACCAGTCCGCGCAATCCCCAGCTCTCGATCCTGGAACTGCATCTGCAGGACGTCACCGGACGCCTGCGGGTCAGCCGCTTCTTCGCCGGCCGCCGGTTCGCCACCCCGGGCTGGCTGAAGGCCCAGCAACGCCAATTTCCCCTCGGCGCCACGGTGGTGGTGAGCGGCCTGGTGAAGGAGAGCCCCTACGGCCCCGGCTTCAGCGATCCCCTGATCGAAGTGCTCGACTCGCCCGGGGCGGTGGTGCGCTCCCAGCAGATCGGTCGGCTGGTGCCGGTCTACGCCCTTACCGAGGGCCTCACCGCCGACCGGCTGCGTCAGGCGGTGCAGGCCCTGCTGCCGGGGGTCCGTCACTGGCCCGACCCCCTGCCGGCTCCACTGGTCGCCCGGCTGGGGCTGCCGCCGCGGGGCGAGGCCCTGGCGGGCATCCACCAGCCCGCCGACCGCGAGGCGCTTCAGCGCTGGCGCCATCGCCTGGTGTTCGACGAGTTCCTGCTGCTGCAACTGGCCCTGGGCCTGCGGCGCGAGCGGCTCCGGCGCCGGCCGGCGCCCCCCCTCACCCTGGCCGGCGACGCCGCCGATCTGGTGGCCCGCTTCCTCGACCTGCTGCCCTTCGCCTTCACCGGCGCCCAGGAGCGCGTGCTGGCGGAGATCCGCGCCGACCTGGTGCGCCCCCAGCCGATGGCCCGGCTGGTGCAGGGCGATGTAGGCAGCGGCAAGACCGTGGTGGCCCTGGCGGCCCTGCTCACGGCGATCGCCGCCGGCTGCCAGGGAGCCCTGATGGCCCCCACTGAGGTGCTGGCCGAGCAGCACTTCGCCAAGCTCGCCCACTGGCTGCCGCAGCTGCAGGTGAACTGTGCCCTGCTCACGGGTTCCACCCCCGCCCGCCGACGGCGCGAGCTGCTGCAGGATCTGGCCAACGGCCAACTGCACCTGCTGGTGGGCACCCATGCCCTGCTCGAGGATCCGGTGCAGTTCCAGCAGCTGGGGCTGGTGGTGGTGGATGAGCAGCACCGCTTCGGGGTTCGCCAGCGCAACCGCCTGCTGGCCAAGGGGCTCCAGCCCCACCTGCTCACGATCACGGCGACACCGATCCCCCGGACCCTGGCCCTCTCGATCCATGGCGATCTGGATGTCAGCCAGATCGACGAGCTCCCCCCCGGCCGCACTCCCGTGCGCACCGAGCTGCTGCGGGCCTCCGAGCGCGCCAGGGCCTGGCGGCTGGTGCGCGAGCAGGTGGCGCAGGGCCAGCGGGCCTACGTGGTGCTGCCGCTGGTGGAGGAGTCGGAGAAGCTGGATCTGCGCTCGGCGGTGGAGGTGCATCGCCACCTGGACGAGGACGAGTTCCCCGACCTTGCCGTGGGGCTCCTGCACGGTCGGCTCAAGAGCGAACAGAAGCAGCGGGCGATCGGTGCCTTCGCCCGGGGCGAGAGCCAGATCCTGGTGAGCACCACCGTGGTGGAGGTGGGGGTGGACGTGCCGGAGGCGAGCGTGATGGTGATCGAGCACGCCGAGCGCTTCGGCCTGGCCCAGCTGCACCAGCTGCGGGGCCGAGTGGGCCGGGGGGCGGCCGCCTCCTACTGCCTGCTCCTGTACGACGGCGACAACGCCCTGGCGCGGCAGCGGCTGGAGGTGCTGGCCCGCAGCAGCGATGGCTTCGAGATCGCCGAGATGGATCTGCGTCTGCGGGGCCCCGGCCAGGTGCTGGGCACCCGCCAGTCGGGCCTGCCGGATCTGGCGCTGGCCAGCCTGGCCGACGACGGAGCGGTGCTGGAGCAGGCCCGGGAGGTGGCCCGTGAGGTGCTGGCGCAGGATCCGGACCTGGCCCGCCACCCAGGCCTGCGCCAGGCGCTGGAGGAGCAGCGCCGCCGTCAGGTGGATGCGGCGCGCCTCAACTGAGCGGCACAGCCGTCACGCCCACCCCCATAGCAGGCTAGGGCCCTCCCGCCACCCGCAGGCATGGCCGCACCCCGACCCTGGAGCGCGATTCCGATCCACGACGACGGCGAGCCGCTCCAGGAGCTCCCGCCTGAACTGCTGCGCCTGGAACCCCATCCCTACGCCAGCCTCGGCGCCCCCTACGGCGAGGGCGCCAGCCCGTTTCGCCTGCGCAGCGGGGTGATCCGCAGGCTGCAGGCGGCCCAGGAGGCGCTCCAGCAGGAGGAAGAAGGCTGGCGGCTGGCGATCTTCGACGCCTGGCGACCGGTGGCCGTGCAGCGGTTCATGGTTGCCCACAGCATCGAGGCCGAGTGCCGGGCTCGGGGATTCGATCGGGCCGGCGCTTCAGCATCAGCTCTGCAGGAGGTGGAGGAGGCCGTGGCCCGCTTCTGGGCGCCTCCGAGCACCGATCCGGCCACTCCGCCCCCCCACAGCACCGGCGGCGCCGTGGATCTCACCCTGGCGGATGCCAGCGGCCGGCCCCTGGGGATGGGCGGGGAGATCGATGCGATCGGGCCGGTCTCGGAACCCAGCCACTACGCCGAGGCGGCCATCGCCGATCCCGGCTCCGAAGCCGCCCTCTGGCAGGGGCGCCGTGACCGGCTGGCGGCCGTGATGGCTGGAGCCGGCTTCGCCCGCCATCCCAACGAGTGGTGGCACTTCAGCCACGGCGACCAGCTCTGGGCCTGGGGCAGCGGCGAACCGGCGGCCCGCTATGGACGCACCGGCGAGCCGCTGGACTGAGGCACCGGCGTGGTGGCGGGCTGGGGTGCCGTTACCCCGGCAGCGGGGTTGAGGCCCAGCCGCTTCTCCACCTCCTTCACCTGGTCTGAGGTCATCAAGCCCTTCTGGAGGCAGCGCTGCAGGGTGGCGCGGGTCAGCTCCCCCTGCAGGATGCGCAGCCGCTGCTGCACGGCTTCCGGCTGGTCGGCCCAGGGGGCCATGTGGCTGCGGAAGGCCGCCTCGATCACCTCCGGCCGGCAGGTGAGGGGATCGGCGTCGTAGATCTTCACCCGTGACTGGGGTGGATCGGGCATGTCCGGTTGGGCCCGCAGCGGCAGCTCGCTCACCAGGACGGCCGGCAGGGTGACCATCGCCAGAGCGAGGGGAGAGAGGAGGAAACCCCGGCTCACGCCACCTCCAGGAGAGTGCGAACGCGATCCTCGTTGAGTCCGGCCACGAAGTCGCCGAAGCTGCTGCGCACCCCTCCCTCCTGTTTCCAGGCCAGCAGCAGGGGCTCGAGCGTGGATTCCAGCTCCTCCAGCGGCATCTTCTCCAGCCATGGACGGGCCAGGCGGGTCAGCCCGGGACTGCCCCCCAGCCACAGCTGATACTGATCCACGCCGCTGCCCACCAGCCCGATCTCGGCCATGTAGGGGCGGGCGCAGCCGTTGGGGCAGCCGGTCATGCGCACCAGCACCGGCTTGGTGATCTCCAGCCGGGCCATCAGCCCCTCCAGCCGCTCCAGCACCTCCGGCAGGATCCGCTCCGATTCGGTGATCGCCAGCCCGCAGGTGGGCAGGGCCGGACAGGCGATCGCATGGCGCACCAGCGGGGCGGGCGGCTCGGTGGTGTCGAAGCCGAGGGCCGTCAGGGCCTCCCGCAGACCCCGGCGCTGGTTGCTGCCGATGTTGGCCAGCAGGAGATCCTGGTTGGGGGTGAGCAGCACCTCCAACTGGTAGGTCTCCACCAGCCGGCGCAGCCCAGCTTTCCGCTCGCCCTCCAGACGGCCGCAGAGCAGGGGCAGGCCCACGAACCACAGGCCGTTCCCCTGCCGATGCCAGCCGAGGTAGTCCTCCAGCTTCGCCTTCGGCTCGCGGCGCATCCGCCCGATCGGGTGGGGGAAGTAGCGGCCGAGTTCCTGGCGGAACCAGTCGATCCCCCGGTCGTGGATCAGGTACTTCATGCGGGCGTGCCGGCGCTGCTCCCGGTCGCCGTGGTCGCGCTGCAGGGCGGCGATCGCCTGCACCAGATCGAGCACATGCTCGGCCGCCACCCAGCCGAGGCGGTCGGCGGTGCGGGCGAAGGTCTCCTCCTTGTTGTGGGTGCGGCCCATGCCGCCACCCACATAGACGTTGCAACCCAGAGGCCGGCCGCTGCCGTCGCTGAACAGCACCAGGCCGATGTCCTGGGTGAGCAGATCCACCGAGTTGTCACCCGGCACCGTGACGGCGACCTTGAACTTGCGCGGCAGATAGGTGGAGCCGTAGAGCGGCTCGGCGGCATCGCCGCTGAACAGGGCACCCTCCTGCTGCCGTTCCTTCACCCGCCGCACCGCCGCCTCCGGCTTGATGCGGTAGCTGAGGTCGCCGTCGACCCAGAGATCGAGATAGGACCCCTGGCCGGCCTCGGGGGTGAGCAGATCGGCGATCCGATCGGCGAGCGCACGGGCTTCGGGGTAGCCGCCGGTCTGGAAGGGTGCGGCCGGTGCCATCACGTTCCGGTTGATGTCACCGCAGGCCGCCAGGGTGGAGCCCATCGACCGCACGATGGTGCCGATCACCTCCTTGAGGTTGGCCTTTGCCACCCCGTGGAGCTGAAAAGCCTGACGGGTAGTGGCCCGCATCGTGCCGTTGCCGAGACGATCGGCCAGGTCGTCGATCGCCAGATAAAGAGAGGCTGGAATACGACCCGCGGGGCTGCGCAGGCGCAGCATCATCTGCCAGTCCTTTTCCTCGCCCTTGCGCCGGTTGTCCCGGTTGTCCTGCTGATAGCTGCCGTGGAACTTGAGGATCTGAACCGCACCTTCGGTGAAGTTCGGTCGGTCGTTGGTGAGTTCGCTGCCCAGGGGTTCGTGCAGGTGGCCGCTGCTGGCCTTGAGCTGCTCGAACTTGGTGGGGGCCTTTGCCGTCTCCTGGCCGCCGGAGGCAAGGGTTTCCGCGGAGCCCGAACCGGAGCCCGAGGCGGGTTTGGAACGGCCGGCGACGGGCGACGAGGGCATCGGCACGAAGCGTACGGAAGCCATCGAAGCTAGCGAACGGGACGGGGACATCCGTTTCCATACAGTCGTGCGCATTCGCCCACACGTCGGCTCCGCCATGGCCACTTTTCTGCTGGAGATCGGCACCGAGGAGTTGCCTGCGGATTTCGCCCGGCTGGCCTTGCCCCAGCTGGAGAAGAAGGTGGTCGCCGATCTGGAGGCGGCCCGTCTCCCCTGCACGGGCGTCCATGCCACCAGCACCCCCCGGCGTCTGGCCCTCACCGTGGAAGGGTTGGAGGATCACCAGGGTGAGCGTGCCGAGGAGCGCAAGGGCCCACCGGCGGAGCAGGCGTTCAAAGATGGCGTCCCCACCGGTGCCGCCGTGGGCTTCGCCCGCCGCTGCGGCGTCGATCCGACGACCCTCGAGGTGCTCGAGACCCCGAAGGGCCCGTTCGTGTTCGCCTCGATCCGCGAGCCCGGTCGGCCGGCACTGGCGGTGCTGAGCGAGTTGATCCCGTCCTGGATCCGCTGCCTCCAGGGGCGGCGCTTCATGCGCTGGGGTGAAGGGGAGGCCCGCTTCAGCCGTCCGCTGCGCTGGCTCGTGGCCCTGCTGGAGGACCAGGTGGTGCCGGTGGTGCTCGACGACTGCGATCCGCCCCTGGCGGCCGATCGCTTGAGCCGGGGCCACCGCCTGCAGAGCGAACCGGTGGCGATCGAGGATGCGGGCCTTTACGCCGCCACCCTGGCGGCGGTGGACGTGCAGGTGGAGCGCAGCGCCCGGGCCGAATGGATCCGGCGCCAGCTCGGCGAAGCCGCC
>JBJTUJ010000118.1:0-4915 GCA_046080685.1 Cyanobium sp.
CTTCCATGCCCTGCGCACCCGGGTGGCGGGATCGCGCCGCTTCGTCGCCCTGCACGTGCTGGTGCCGGGCCGCTGGACCGTGCAGGCCGGCCATGACCTCTGCGAGCGGCTGGAAGAAGAGATCGCCATCGCCCTGCCCCGCAACAGCTGGCTCTCCACGAAGCGGCCGAAGGAGGGATCCTCGAGGCCGGGCGGCCCCTGGCCGACGCTGGGCACGAAGGGATGGAGGCGCCAGAGCCGGTGCAGCTGGGCCCGGTAGGCCGGGGTGGCCGCCGCCGGCCATCCCACCCCCTCCCAATCGCCGGCGGGCACCGCCGCCAGGCCCTCGGCCCGCACCCGCCGCACCAGGGGCCGCTCCACGTTCAGGGCCCGCAGCGGCAGCCGCCGATCACGGGCGAAGCGCAGGATCGGCAGGTAGAGATCGGCGTCGTAGCCCCAGATGGCCGGCCAGTCGAGGGCCTCGAGGAAGGCGCGTTCCTCGAGGGTCCCGGCCACCCAGCGGACGAGCACCGGCTGCAGCCGGCGCGGCACCATCTCCAGGCCGAGGCTGAGGCCGGGGCTGCGCTCCTGCAGCGCCTGGAGAGTGGCCAGCTGCCAGCGGTGGTGGGCGGCGCTGTCGTGGCGTTCCCCCAGCAGCACCACCGGCCGCCGGGCCAGGCGATCGAGCAGGGCATCGGCCGCCACGGTGCGGGGACCGGCGGCGCTGGGCTCCACCCAGGCGGCCGCAGGCACACAGGCGCCGGCGGCCGCGGGACCAGGCGCCCCCAGCAGGGCGGCCAGGCCCACCAGGGCCAGCAGCGCGGCGACCCCGGGCCCGCGGCGGTGCCAGCGGCCGGGAGCGATCAGCGGATCTTGCCGATCTGACGGCCCACCTGCTCGATCATGCTGTAGGCGCCGGGGCTGGCCCCGGTGAACTGCTGGGCGCCGAACAGGGCGAGGATCTGCTTCTGGGTGGGGTTGCTGGCTCGCCAGCTGAGGATTGCCTGCTGCACGCGGTTGGTGAAGCCCTGGCCGAAGCGCTTGTCGAGGTCAGGCTGGGCGATCCAGTGGTAATCGGGGTAGCCCGTGCTCCTCCAGAGGACGAATACCTTGGCGGGATTGGCCTTGCCGTCGCGGAGGTTGGCGTTCCACACCTGCTCGTTCACGGCGCCGGCGTCGTAGGCGCCGCTCTGCACCAGGGCGATCGTGGCATCGTGGCTGCCGCTGAAGCCGGGCGCACCGCCGGCGAAGTCGGACAGCTTCACGCCCGCCCTGGCCAGGAAGTACTGGGGCATGAGCCGGCCGGAGGTGGAGCTCTCGGAGCCGAAGGTGAAGCGCTTGCCCTTCAGTTCCGCCAGCCCCCTGGCGCTGCTGACGGGCCTGAGGCCGCTGCGGCTGTTGGCGATGAAGAGGCTTCGGAACGACACGTCGATGTCGCGCTGGGCGATGACCTTCGCTCCTGGTTTCTGCAGCCTGGCCTGCACGCCGGTGAGCCCGCCGAACCAGACCAGATCCAGGGCGCCGGTGCGGAAGGCGCTCACGGCCGCGGCGTAATCCACCACCGGCACATACTTCACCTTCACCCCCAGCTGGCGGCTCAGTTCGTCCGCCACCAGGGGGTAGAGGCGATTCAGCTTCTCCGGTTTCTGATCGGGAATGGCGCCGATGCGCAGCACCGGCTGGCTGTCGCTCTGGGCAGCCGCCGGCGCCAGCAGCGCAGCGGGGGGCGCCACGGCCGGCGTGAGCGCGGGGGCGACGGCGAGGGCGATGCCGGAGAGCACGGCAGCGCTGCGGAGGCGGAAGGGCATGGGCTCGATCGGGATCTCCGGAAACAGTCGAGGTTTCAGTATGTGCCTTTGCTTCCTGCCCATGGCCTCCCGGCAGCGCATCGCCGAGTTCCTGGCGGGCTCCGGGCCGATCGTGGATGTGCGCAGCCCGGCGGAGTTCGCGCAGGGCCACATCCCCGGGGCGCACAACCTGCCCCTGTTCGATGACGCCGGCAGGGCGGAGGTGGGCACCCTCTACAAGCAGCGGGGCCGGGCGGCGGCGGTGCTGCGGGGGCTGGCGCTGGTGGGTCCGCGGCTGGAGGCGATGGCCCGCGCCCTCTCGGAGTTGGCGGCCATCGCGCCGGGGGAGCCTCTGCGGCTGCACTGCTGGCGCGGCGGCATGCGCAGCGAGAGCGTGGCGCGGCTCGCGGAGGCGCTGGAGCTGCCCGTGCTGCTGCTGACGGGCGGCTACAAGGCCTACCGGCGCTGGGTGCTGGAGCTGTTCGAGCGCCCCTGGCCCCTGCGGCTGCTGGGGGGCCGCACCGGCAGCGGCAAGACCGACCTGCTGCTGGCCCTGGCGGACCGGGGGGTTCCGGTGGTGGATCTGGAGGGACTGGCGAACCACCGGGGCAGCAGCTTCGGGGCGCTGGGGCTGCCGCCCCAGCCCAGCAGCGAGCACTACGAGAACCTGCTGGCCGCGGCCCTCGCCCGCCTGGAGGGCGCCGGTGAGATCTGGCTGGAGGCCGAGAGCTCCCAGGTGGGCCGTTGCCGCATCCCCGCCGCACTGTGGCGCCAGATGAAGGAGGCCCCGGTGCTGGAGGTGCTGCGGCCCCTGGAGGAGCGGGTGGCCCGGCTGGTGGCGGTGTATGGGGTGCAGGAGCCGGAGCTGGTGGCCGAAGCCACCCGCCGCATCGCCCGCCGCCTGGGCCCGCAGCGCACCGCGGCTGCCCTGGAGGCGATCGCGCAGGGCGATGCGGCCGCCGCCTGCCGGCAGATGCTCGACTACTACGACCGCTGCTACGACCACGACCTCAGCAGCCATGCGGTGCGCTCGGTGGATCTGGGCCACCGTTCTGCTGAGGAGGCCGCCGCCCTGGTGCTGGAGCAGGGGCTGTGTGCCCCATGGGAGGCGCCACCGGGCTGACCGTCGAGGGCTCCGCAAGTCCGGCTCAGGGCCGGGAGTCTGCGGCGATGCTGCCGCCCCCCGGTGGCGCCGGCAGCAGGGGCGTCGGGTCCACCGCCACCAGTCCCCGGGGCTGCCGCTGGCGCAGTTCCAGATGCAGATGCGGGGTGCTGGCGTTGCCGCTCTGGCCCACCTCTCCCACGGGCTGCCCGGACCCCACGCTGTCGCCCTCGGCCACGGAGGCCTTCCGCAGGTGGGCGTAGAGGCTCGACCAGCCGCCGCCGTGATCGATCAGCACCGTGAGGCCGTAGCCACTGATCGCATCCACCCGCATCACCCGGCCGGCCCGCACCGCCAGCACGGCCGTGCCCGCGGGAACGATCAGATCCAGCCCGGTGTGCATGCGCCAGGCCCCGCGGGCCTCCGAAAACCGCCAGCCCCAGGGGTCCTGTTCGGTGGCCGCCATGGCGAGGGGGTAGTGCAGCGCCGGCTGGGGTCCCGCCGCAGGCACGAGCGGGCCAGGTCCTTGGGGGTGGAGGGCGAGGTCGCCCACCGGCACCTCCCGGGGCACCAGCGCCGGCCGCTCGGGCCTGGTGGCCGCCGGCGTCGGGGTGGGGGTGACCCGAGCGGGCGGCGGTACGGGCTGCGCCACGGGCTGCGGCACAGGCGGCGGCAGCACGTTGGGCCAGGGCGATGCTTCCGAGCCCGCCCCGGTGGCCGAATCGGGGATGGGCGCCTCCCCGGGGACCCCTGGCGGGTCGATCGCCGCCGCAGCGGCGGCGCCGGGGAGCAGCAGCAGCACCAGCAGCAGCACCGAAGCCCGCCTGGGACGTGCAGGGGCCATTGAGGGGACGCAGGGCAGGCGCGTTGTACCGCCTCTGCGCCGGGGAAGCCCGCCGACGTGGTTCTCCAGCAGCGCCAGCTTCGTGGTGGCGGCTGGAGCAAGCCGTGCCCTGATCCCGGCTCACAGCGGATCCCCGGGCAGGAAGCGCCGGATGAACAGATCCAGGGCCATCGGCCCGCAGCGGGGTTGCCAGGTGCTGCCACCCGGCAGCCGCCGCCAGCAGATCACCTGCAGCGCAACGCCACCGGCCAGCAGCTTCACCCGGTAGCGGTACTCGGCGTCGGCCTGCTGCTCCGGGGTGGCCAGGGGTTCGGCAGCGGGCTGGCCGGCCAGGAAGGCGGCCGCGAACGCCTCCGGTTCAGGCTGCTGCCGTAGGGTCATGGCGAACCGCCAGGCGGCACCGGTGGGGTAGCCGTCGTGGTGGAGGTAGAGGTGGCGCTCCGGCACGCCGGGGAAGCCGGTGAAGGAGTAAACGGCGCGGGTGGCCATGGGGCTGGGGCGGCTGCCATCGCCAGTGCCAACGGCGTATCAACCACTGTTGAGGCGCTGGCTTACACCCAGTGGGCGCAGAGCAGCTCCGCCTGAGCCAGCACGGTTTTCACCGCGTCGTCCTGGAGATCGGGGGGATAGCCGTATTTACTGAGGATGCGTTTCACCATCACGCGAATGCGCGCGCGGGCGCTTTCGCGCAGGGTCCAGTCAATGGACACGCTTTTCTTTACCTGGCTGATCAACTCGGCGGCGATCAGCTTGAGTTTGTCGTCGCCCATGGCCGCCGCGGCGCTGTCGTTGGTGGCGAGGGCGTCGTAGAAGGCGATTTCGTCGTCGTTGAGTCCTAAGGCTTCGCCGCGCTTGCTGGCGGCCTCGATTTCCTTGGCGATGGCGATGAGCTCGTCGATCAGCTCGATGGTGGTGATGGCGCGATTGTGGTAGGCGTTGACAGCTTTCTTGAGCTTTTCGGAAAATAATTTTCCTTGCACCAGGTTGCGACTAGAGCGTACTTTGAGTTCATCATTGAGAAGTTTTTCCAGCAGCTCAGCAGCCACATTCTTGTGCTTGAGGCCGCGCACATCAGCGAGGAACTGATCACTGAGGATCGAGATGTCGGGCTTGGGCAGGCCGGCGGCGCTGAACACATCGATCACCTCACCATCGGTGGTGATCGCCTTGCTCACCAGCTGGCGGATGGCGGCATCGATCTGT
>JBJTUJ010000119.1:0-13836 GCA_046080685.1 Cyanobium sp.
GCCCTCGCCCTGCTGGAGGCCAGCCCCCATCCCACGGTGGACAACCTGGCGGACTGGCTGCTGGTGTCGGACCTGGCGATCGGCGGCACCCCTCCTGCCGACCCCCTGGCCCTGGAGGAGGACGCCGGCGTGAAGGTGGCCGTGGCCCGCGCCGAAGGCAGCAAGTGCGAACGCTGCTGGCACTACGAGAGCGACATCGGCAGCCATGCCGCCCACCCCACCCTCTGCGGACGCTGCGTGGAGGCCCTGGAGGGCTGATCTCAGCCCTCCGGGACCGGAGGCAGCAGCCTGGGCAGCAGCAGGCCGGAGCGCCTCTTCCAGGCCTCGAAGCCCGGGTGGCGGGCCAGGGACTCGTCCTTGCGGCGCATGTTGGGCAGGAACAGTCCCAGGGCGAATCCCGCCAGCACCAGGTAGGGGAGGAGATGCATCGCCAGCACGGCGAACGAGAGGTAGATGAGGATCTCGCCGAGATAGTTGGGGTTGCGGCAGCGGGCGAAGAAGCCCTCGTCGATCAGGCCGGGCCGCTGCTGGAGGGTGAAGTGCTTCTGAGCGTCGGCGCCGTAGTGCAGGAACACGCCGGTGAGGCAGAGGGCCGTGGCCGCCGCTGCCAGGGGTGGGGGCGGCACCGCACCGGAGGTGATCAGCAGACAGGGAGCCAGCCAGTACAGCCCCAGGGCCAGGAAGACGCCGAGGGCCCCGGGCCAGCCCACCGTCTGCTCCCACTGGCGGTCGGGGAACATCCGGTCCTTGAGCAGCCAGAGCAGGCCGTAGGTGCCGTGCAGGGCCAGGTAGAGCCAGGGGCCGCTGCCGAAGTTGCCGTAGGCCGCCATCAGGCCCAGCACCACCAGCGGGGTGAGGCCCTTGTGCAGGTTGATCACATGACGCAGCTGCATCCCTTCACCAGGCGGCGGAATCGATGAAGGCGTCCACCGGGGAGGGTCCGGCCAGCAGGACCTCCGCCCCCGGGAGCAGGGGGCCCTGCAGCAGTTCGGCGCCGGTGATCGTGCTGCCCTCCGGCAGGGCCGGACGGTCGGGATCGAAGGCCGTGGGGTGGGTGGTGCTGCTGGAGAAGCCGCGGAAGATCAGCAGTTCAAAAGCCTCCGGCTCCCCGCCGGGCTCCGCGGGGAGGTTGCCGCTGAGCCGCAGCACCCGATCCGGCCGTCCCCTGCTCAGCTCCTCCAGCCGGGCCAGCAGCGACGCCACGGAGGTGCCGGAGGTGGTGTCGGAGGTGGAAAAGGGAGGGGGCATTGAAGGGGGCCAGCGACAGCGGCGATGCCCCCATGTTGGCGACTCGCCTCTCCCGCTGGGAGGGTGTCCGCGGGCGTCAGAACTCGCCGGCCACCCGCCCGGCACGGGGCAGGCGGACCAGAGCCCACTGGAGCACTCCCACCACCCAGCCCACCAGCGCCAGGTAACCCACGAAGGCCGCCACCGGCGGACTCCACTTCGCCCCGAAGATGAAGCCGAACACCGTGGCCACGATGCCGTGGAGTCCTGCCGGTGCCTCCAGCCAGGGGCTGCAGAGGCTGAGCTTCTCCACCCCGCCCATGCAGGCCAGGGCCGTGGTGGCCAGGGCCGCGCTGAGCAGACAAAACAGCGTCACGCCCCAGCGCCAGATCCGCAGGGTGAGCGGCAGGGCGCGCCACGGGGGCATATCGGCCAGTTCCTCGTTGAGATCCACCCAGAACCACAGGGCCGCCACGATCAGCAACGGCGCCAGCACCAGCAGTAGGTAGCCGGTGGGTCGGCGGTCGGTGAGCAGCAGCAGAGCGATCAGCAGCAGGCTCGAGACCTTCCAGTAGATCCCCAGCAGGCGCAGCATCGCTCCCTGCTTCTGGAGGGTGGACCACACGAGCAGCACCAGCGGCAGCCCTACGGCGAACAGCAGGCCGAGACGAACGTCGAGCCAGACCGCGGATCGGTGGAGCAGGGGGCTGGAGAACGGATCCGGCACGAACGCTCGGTACGGGAAGGCGCCATTATCCGTGTGCCCCCGGGGCCTAGGGTCCGCCCATGGCTGGCTTCCCTTCCTTCCACTGGTTCCCCCGCCGCGGACGGCCTGCCGCAGGCGCGGCCTGGTGCCACACGGCACTGGTGAGCGAGGCCTCGCTGCAGGCGGCGGTCGACGCGGCTGTGCAGCAGTTGGGCAGTGGTGGAGGACCGGCCGATCTGGCCCTGGTGTTCGCCTCCAGCAGCTACGCCAGCGACCTGCCGCGCCTGCTGCCCCTGCTGCAGGCGCGGCTCAAGGCCGATCACTGGCTGGGCTGTGTCGGCGGTGGCGTGGTGGGCACCGATCCCGGGGGCGACCCCCACGAAGTTGAGGGGGAACCGGCGCTGACGGTGACCCTGCTGCGCCTGCCGGGAGCCCATCTGCATCCCTTCGCCCTCGACGCCGCCAAGCTGCCGGACCTGGATGGACCGGCGGAACCCTGGCGGGCGCTCCTTGGAGCCCCAGCGGAAGCCGGTCAGTCGCTGCTGCTGCTGATCGATCCCGGCTGCGGCAGCATCCAGGATCTGATCAGCGGCCTCGACTACGCCTACCCCGAGGCTCCCAAGGTGGGCGGGATCGCCGGCCAGCACAGTGCTGCGCACGGCTCCCTGCTCTACGGCAACGAGGTGCGGGGGGGCGCCGTGGGCTGCCTGATCGGCGGCGCCTGGCGACTGGATCCAGTGGTGGCCCAGGGCTGCCGTCCGATCGGCCCGGTGTTCGAGGTGGAGCAGGCCCAGCGCAACGTGGTGCTGCAGGTGAGCCGCGGCAGCCGGCGCAACAGCCCGGTGGAGGCCCTCCAGTCGATCCTCACCGACCTGACGCCGGCGGAGCGGGAGCAGGTGAAGAACTCCCTGTTCCTGGGGGTGGGTCGCAGCGAGTTCAGCCTGGCCGGCAGCGAGGATCCGCCCGCGTTCCTGGTGCGCAACCTGATCGGGGTGGACCCGCGCAATGGGGCCGTGGCGGTGGGCGAACGGATGCGGGTGGGCCAGAAGGTGCAGTTCCAGCTGAGGGATGCTGACGCCTCCCGCGAGGAGTCGCGCCAGCTGCTCCGGCGCCAGGCCCTGCGCGGGACCGAACCCCTCGCCGCCCTTCTGTTCGCCTGTCTGGGCCGCGGCCAGGGGCTCTACGGCGAACCCGACGGCGATGTGAGCCTGTGCCGCGAGGCCTTCGCCAACGTGCCGATCGCCGGGGTGTTCTGCAACGGCGAGATCGGACCGGTGGGCAGCCCCACCACCCACCTGCATGGCTACACCGCCAGCTGGGGCTTCCTGGTGCCCGGCTCCCCGGACGACGAGGCACCCGGCTCGCGCTGAGATGGTGCGTCAGCACGTCAACCCTCTGAGCCTCTTCTACCGGCAGCTGCGGCCCCTGCCGACGCTGGAGGAGTTGTTCGCCGATCCCTCGCTGCCGCTGCACCTCGACATCGGCTGCGCCCGGGGCCGGTTCCTGCTTGCCCTCGCCCCGCTGGAGCCGCAGCGCAACCATCTGGGACTGGAAATCCGACGGCCGCTGGTGGAGCTGGCGGAAACCGACCGGATCACGGCCGGTCTGGGCAATCTCCGCTTCCTGTTCCGCAATGCCAACGTCAGCCTCGACGACTGGCTGCGCTCCCTGCCGGAGGGGCGGCTGGCGCTGGTGAGCGTCCAGTTCCCGGATCCCTGGTTCAAGAAGAAGCATCACAAGCGCCGGGTGCTGCAGCCGGGCCTGCTGGCCGCGCTGGCCGCCGCCCTGGCGACCGGTCGGGAGCTGTTCGTCCAGAGCGACGTGCCGGCAGTGGTCGAGCCGATGGTGGCCCTGATCGAGGCCAGCGGCTGCTTCACCCGCCCCCCGCACGACGCCCGTCCCTGGCGAGCCGACAATCCCCTGCCGCTTCCGACCGAGCGGGAGCGCCACGTGCTGGCCCAGGGGCTGCCGGTCTACCAGGTGCTGTTCCGTCGAAACGATGCGCCGGTTCCCGCAGTGGCGGCGCTGGAGGCGGCGGCCAGAGCCGTCGATAATCCGGGCGACGGCCCCGAGCCCGCCGCCGCGCCTGTCTCCCCCACGCCCTCGCCCACGCCCTGATGGTGCCCGCCCCCAGCCCGCCCGTTCCCCTGCTCCTGCGCTGGCAGGGGCTGCTGGCCGATGGGCCCGGCGGAATCCTGGGGCGCCATCTGCCCCTGATCGCAGGCTGGGTGCTCTGTGCCCTGCTGGCGGGCCTGCCCCTGGTGACCCGCGGCGGCCTGAGCCTGCTGATTGCGGCCTGCGGGCTTCTGTGGGTGGTGTGGGCGCTGCGCACCCCGCCGGGCCGGATCGGCACGATCAACGGCTGGCTGCTGGTGGTGCTGGGCGTGGCGGTGCTGGCCACGGGCTTCTCGCCCGTGCCGATGGCGGCGTTCAAGGGCCTGCTGAAGCTGGTGAGCTACCTGGGCGTGTACGCCCTGATGCGCCAGCTGCTGGCGACCTCCCCGCTCTGGTGGGACCGGCTCGTGGCGGCCCTGATGGCCGGGGAGCTGCTGACCGCGGTGATCGGCATCCGCCAGCTGTACGACGACACCAACGCCCTGGCCCGCTGGTCGGATGCCAACTCGGTGGCGCGGGGCACGGTGCGCATCTACAGCACGCTCGAGAACCCCAACCTGCTGGGCGGCTTCCTGCTGCCGGTGCTTCCCATCGCCCTGGTTGCCGCTGTGCGCTGGCGCCATCCAGCCCGCCGCCTGTTCGCCCTGCTCTGCCTCGTGCTGGGTCTGATCGCCCTGGTGCTCACCTACAGCCGGGGGGCCTGGATGGGGATGGTGGCGTCTCTGGCCGTTCTGGCGCTGCTGCTGGTCCTGCGGGCCACCCGCTCCTGGCCGCCGCTGTGGCGGAGGCTCCTGCCCCTGGGCCTGCTCCTGGGGGGAGCGCTGGTGCTGACGATCCTGGTGACCCAGGTGGAAGCGCTGCAGGTGCGGGTGCTGAGCCTGCTGGCGGGCCGGGAGGACAGCTCGAACAACTTCCGCATGAATGTGTGGACCTCGGCGCTGGAGATGATCCAGGACCGCCCCTGGCTGGGGATCGGGCCGGGGAACACCGCCTTCAACCTGATCTACCCCCTGTATCAGCAACCCAAGTTCAATGCCCTCAGCACCTACTCCATTCCCCTGGAGTGGCTGGTGGAGGCGGGCGTGCCGGGCCTGATCGCCGGGGTGGGCCTGTTCCTGGCCTCCATGCGCTCGGGGCTGGCCCGGCGCCTGGGTGATGGGCCCCTGGTGCTGCCTGGGCTGGCCTCGGTTGCCGCCTTCGTGGGCCTGGCGATCCAGGGGCTGACGGACACAATCTTCTTCCGGCCCGAGGTGCAGCTGGTGGCCTTCCTCTGCCTGGCCACCCTGGCGGCCGGTGCCACCAACCCGGCCCCGCCGGATGCGCGCCGCGATGCCTGAGGGGCTGATCGCAGGCTTCGATGCCGGCCAGACCCACACCACCTGCCGCCTGGCGACGGCCGCCGGCCTGGTGCTGGGGGAGGGTGAAGGCCCGGGGGTCTGCCACCTGGCGGCGCCGGGGGGCGAGGAGCGCTTCCTGGACGCCCTGCGCGCTGCCCGGGCCGCAGCCCTGGCCGCGGCCCGGGGGCGCCTGACGGGCATGGACGCCAGCCTTCCCCTGCTGGCGGCGGCGGTGGGGGCCAGCGGCATCGAGCAGGGTTCAGAGGTGCAGGAGCGGGGCCGGACCCTGGCGGCGAGCGGCCTCGGCCTACCGCTGGAGCGCATCGCGGTGACCGGGGACGAGCGCACCGCTCTGCGCGGCGCCTTCCCGGACGGTCCGGGGATCGTGGTGATCAGCGGCACTGGCACGATCGCCGTGGGACGGGACGGGTGCGGCCGGGAGCACCGCTGCGGCGGCTGGGGCTGGCTGCTGGATGGCGCGGGAGCGGCGATGGACATCGGCCGGGACGGCCTGGCCCTCAGCCTGCGCATGGCCGACGGGCGGCGCCCGGGCACCCCCCTGCGCGGCGCCCTCTGGGAAGCCCTGGGGCTCGATCCCGCCGACCCTGCGGCACCGCAGCGAATCAAGGCCCGGGTGGTGAGCCCGGAGTTCGGCCCGGCCGGATTCGCCCGTCTGGCGCCGGTGGTGGATCGATGGGCGCTGGCGGGAGACCCGGAGGCGGCGGCGATCCTGATGGGCTCGGCCTTGGCCCTGGCAGAGATGGTGGCAGGGGTTGCGGTGGCCCTTGAGCTGGAGGCCCCGGCGGTATGCGGGATGGGCGGAGCCCTGGAGCACCTCGAAGGACTGCGGCTGCGGTTCGCCCGTCATCTGGCCGAGCTTCTGCCCAGGGCACGGTTCATGCCGGCACGGGGCGATGCCTGTGCCGGCGCCCTGTCCCTGGCTGCGGAGCTGGCGGAGGTTCCCGCGGCGGGCTGAACAGAGGCTCAGCCCGCGTTGAGATGGCGATCGGCGGAGGCCGCCAGGTGGCCGGCCCAGTGCTCCACCTGCTCCATCTCGGCGGCCTCCACCATCACCCGCAGCAGCGGCTCAGTGCCGCTGGCGCGCACCAGCACCCGGCCCCGGCCGGCCATGGCCGCCTCTGCCCGTTCCACCTCCGCCCGCAGCGGATCGCACCCCTGCCAGCCGGTGCGCCGCTCCCGGTCGGGGACCGTGATGTTCACCAGCTTCTGGGGCCAGGGCGTGAAGCTGGTGTCCATCCAGTCGGCGAGGGTGTAGCCGCCGCCGTGGATCAGGGTGGCCACCTGCAGGGCGGTGAGCAGGCCGTCGCCGCTCATGCCGTGCCGGGCCGAGAGGATGTGCCCCGACTGCTCCCCGCCCAGGGCGGCGCCCATCGCCTCCATGGCCGCATGGACGTACTGGTCGCCCACGGGGGTGCGCTCGAGCACGCCTCCCCGCTCCTGCCAGGCCCGCTCGAAGCCGAGGTTGGACATGACCGTGGCCACGATCCGCTGGTCGGGAAGCTGGCCCGCCTCCCGCAGGGCCGAGCCCCAGAGGAAGAGGATCTGATCGCCGTCGACGATCCGGCCGCGGCCATCGACGGCCAGCATGCGATCGGCGTCGCCGTCGAACGCGAAGCCCATCGCCGCCCCCTGGGCCAGCACCGCACGGCGCAGGGGCTCCAGGTGGGTGCTGCCGCAGCCCTGGTTGATGCGGGTGCCGTCGGGGTCCCCGTGCAGCACCGTCACCCGGGCCCCCAGCCGCCGGAACACCTCCTCGCCGCAGGCGGTGGCGGAACCATGGCAGAGGTCGAGCACGATCGGACAGCCCTCCAGACGGGCGCCCCCCACGCTCTCCACCAGGGACTCCGCGTAGGCCGCCACCAGGTCGGGGCGGAGGTGGGCGGTGCCGCCTCCATGGAAACCACCTTCTGCCCCTTCCGGCTCCGCGCCATCGGCCGTGCCGCGCAGGCCGGCCTCGATCGCCTCCTGCTGGCGGCGACCCAGCTTGGCGCCGCAGGCCCCGAACACCTTGATGCCGTTGTCGTGGGGAGGGTTGTGACTGGCCGACACCATCAGCCCCCCGGCGGCGCCGAGACGGCGGATGGTACCGGGCACGGCGGGCGTGGGGCAGAGCCCGAGCTGCCAGACCTCGCGCCCGGCGGCCGTGAGGCCGGCGGTCAGCGCCGCCACCAGCATCGGACCGCTGGAGCGGGAGTCGGTGCCGATCAGCACCGGGCCGCCCTCGGGCAGCACGCGGCCGCACCAGTAGCCCACCTGCAGGGCCAGGGCCGGGGTGATGGTGGTGCCGACCCTGCCGCGGATGCCATCGGTGCCGAAGTGGGCGCCGGCCGAACCCAGGGGTGCTCCGAGGGGGTGGGGAACCGGCTGCGGCATGCCGTCAGGGCGAGTGCCGGCCAGGCTACGCGGGTCTGTGGGAGCCCCCGGTGCACCCCGCCTGAGCCTCAGCGCCAGCGATGGGGACGCCAGAGCCAGCGCAGCAGGTCGGCCACGGTGAACAGGAGCAGCAGCCCCACCACCCAGCCGGGCAGCCACAGGAACGGCGGCCACGGCCGCAGCGCCAACGCAAGGCCGGCCAGGGCCGCCAGGGTGAGGGCCCGGCGCCGCTGGCCGGCCCCGGGCAGGTCGCGCAGCAGAGGGGATAGCCAGGTGGGCGACAGCCTCGGCAGACGGGGGAGGCGCACCGGGGAAGGGACGGAACGATGTCCAGAATGCCCCTCGACCTGCATCGCCGCCTTGGCCCGTCTGCCGATCCTGCTGGCCGTGTCCTGTCTGGGCACGGGGGCGGCGCTCCTGCTGGGCAGGGCAGTGCTGCAGGCACGCCCTGCCCTCACCCCCGCCACGCCCTCCTCCAGCCTGGAGCGGTTGCAGCGCTGGGACCCCGATCCCGGCCGCCGCCGGGAAGCGGCCCTGCTGCTCCACGGCACCGGCGAAGGCAACCGGCAGGCCCGTCGGGCCCTGCTGCGGGGCCAGGGCCGGGGACCGGACCCGCTCGCGGCGCTGGTGCTCAAGCTCGACGCCCTTGATGCCCAGGCCCTGGATCAGCCGCTCCAGGCCGAAGGGCTGTGGCGCAGCCTGCTGCTCCGCTTCCCCGGAGCGCCGGCCAGTGCCGACGCCCTCTATGCGCTGGGACGGAACGAGCCCCAACGGCGCCGGCAGCTTCTTGAGCGCTGGCCCGCCCATCCCGCCGCCCTGGCGGCGGCCGTGGAGGCCGGGCCCGGTCCGGCCGGCAGGCTGAAGGGGGCCGTGCATCTGGCCCGCTGGGGAGCCCGCTGGCCCGGAGCCGAGCCGCTCCTCCGCCAGGCCTGTGCTCCCGCTGGCCCTTCCCTGGACGGCCCTTCCACAGGCGGCCCTTCCGCTGATGGCCCGGCGGCCGGCAGCCCCCGGGTGGCCGTACCCGATCCGGCCCAGCGCGGCGCGCTGGCCGCCGGGCTGGCGGAGCTCGGCGATGGCCGCGCCGCCCTGGCCTGCCTCACCCCGAAGGGGGCCACCGCCGCCGACACCTCCGCCCTTGACGATGCGGGCCGGCTCATCCTGGGCCGCACCCTGCTCAAGGGGGACGACGGACAGCACCAGCAGGGCGAGGCCCTGCTGGTGGATCTGGCGCGCCGTTCCCCCTCCTCCCCGCAAGCGGAGGAGGGGGTGCGCCTGCTGGCCCAGCAGGAGGGGAAAGCTGCCTTGACCGCCCTGGCGGCCCTGCCGCCGAGCTGGCGGGACCGGGCACCTGTGCAGGCTCGACTGGCGCTGGAGAGCGGCGATGGCCGGCAGGTCGCCGAGGTGCTCCGGCGCTGGCCCGATGACCCTGCCTCCTGGGATCTGCAGTGGGAACTGGCCCGGCGTCTGCTGCTGGCGGAGCGCTGGCAGGACGCCGAACAGGTGCTGACCCGGCTGGATGCCGACCGCCTCTCGCCCGCCCTGGCCGCCCGGCAGCGATTCTGGCTGGGGTATGTCCAGCGCCAGCTGGGAAAGGACGAGCAGGCCACCGCCACCTGGCGGGAGCTGCGCCTGCACCATCCGGGCGGCTACTATGGCTGGCGCGCCGCCGTGCAGCTCGGCGAAGGGGATCTGAGCCTCGACCTGGGACCTGGCGATCCGAAACACGGCGATGCCTGGGAACCTCTGGCCAGCGGCGACCCCCAGCTCGACCGGCTGTGGCGCCTCGGCCAGACCACCGAGGCCTGGGAGGCCTGGCGCCAGCAGCGCGGCAGTCAGCCGCCCCGGGCCAGCCGCGAGCTGCTGGTGGAGGGGCGGCTGCGGCAGGGGGTGGGCGACGACTGGACGGGCCTGGGCCAGCTGGAGCAGGCCGCCCTGCGGCTGCCTCCAGACCAGTGCGCCCTGCTGCCCCAGCTGGAGCGCAGCCTCCACCCCCATCGCTTCCTGGACGCCTTCCGGCCGGTGGCCCAAGAGCAGGGGCTGCCGCTCTCCCTGCTGCTGGGTGTGGCTAAGCAGGAATCGCGCTTCACCCCCACCGTTCACTCCGGCGCCGGTGCCGTGGGCCTGCTCCAGCTGATGCCCCCCACGGCCGCCGAGGTGGCGGGGGGCCCGGTGAGCGAGGCCGAGCTGGAGACGCCGGAGCGAAACATCCCCCTAGGCGGTCGCTATCTGAAGGGACTGCTCAACCAATGGAAAGGCAATCCCCTGCCGGCGGTGGCCAGCTACAACGCCGGTGCGGGAGCCGTCCAGGGCTGGGTGAACCCCAGGCTGAACGCGGCGCCGGAGCTGTGGGTGGAGGCGATCCCCTTCCCTGAGACGCGGCTGTACGTGAAGAAGGTGCTCGGGAACGCCTGGAGCTATCAGGAGGGCCGCTCCCCCGCCTGTTGAGACGGCCTAACCGCCGTGGCCGAATGGTGTGAGCTGGAAGCTGGTGCTGAGCACACGACCCAGGCTCAGCCCACCCAGCACCACCACCGAGAGCACCACGGTCATCAGCAGCGGGGGCGGAACGACGCGAATGCGCACCAGATCGAGGCGGGCGAGCATCACCGCCGATCCCAGCACCAGCACACTGGCCAGCACCGCCAGATGGAGCAGATAGAGGCCGCCGATGGTGACCATCAGCAGGGTGAGCACGAGGCTGATCACCCGACTGGCCGACATCATCGAGGAGAGCTGGTTCAGCAGCTCCAGGGGCATCGTGCAGACCGCCACCACCACCAGGGCCTGGACGCATTCGATCGACCAGATCAGCTCGGAGTATCCCCCCCCCGTCGTGGCCGGGTTCTGCTGCAGGGAGTGGGCCCAGTGCAGCCCCTGATAGGTGCTCACGACCACCAGGAGCAGCAGCATCGGCGCCTGGAGAGGCACCAGCAGGATCCGCAGGAAGGAGCGCAAGGGCATCTCAGGCGGGATCCAGCACCAGGGAGATGGCCTCCAGCGGGCAGCTGGGGATGCACTGCTCGCAGACCAGGCACAGGGGTGCCTCGAAGTGGAGCCGGACGGCGTGCGGATCGAAACGGAGGGCGCCGCTCGGGCAGACGCTGGAGCAGATGCCGCAGTCGACGCAGCGATGGGGATCGATGCCGATTTCCCCGGGCGTGCGACGCAGCGCCAGACCCTGGCGCTCCAGCCACACCTCGGCCGCATCGAGCTCGTCGATGTCACCCGAGAGTTCCACCACCATGGTGCCGATCTGGTTCGGAGCGATCTGGGCCCGCAGGATCTTGGCGGCGATGTCGAAGTCCACGGCCAGCCGGTAGGTGATCGGCTGGTGCACCGCCTCGCGGGGAAAGTGGAGGGTGAGGCGGCGTTTCACGGCCCCAGGGCAGTGATGGGAACCTAGCAAGGGTGCTCCCGACCGCCCCGTGGCAAAGGCGACCGGAACCGCAACCGGCCAGGCGCGGCTGCCAGAGTGCGGCGAGCGTCGCGCCCGTCCCGCCGATGACCTCGCCTGCCCCCGCCGAACCCCTGGGCCGCCGGGAGCGGATGCTGCTGGCTGCGGTGGCCGCCGTGCTGGCGGTGGTGCTGTTCTGGTTCCGGGGTGGGCTCCATCCGGAGGCGCCGCTGGAGCGTCTGGCCCGCCGCTCTCCCGATCTGACGACAGCGCTGGCGAATGGTCGTCCCACCGTGGTGGAGTTCTATGCCGACTGGTGCGAAGCCTGCCGGGCGATGGCCCCGGCGATGGAGGCGATTGAACGGGAACACCGCGACGAGCTCGACGTGGTGCTGCTGAACGTTGACAACCCGCGCTGGCAGCCCCAGCTCGAACAGTACGGCGTGAACGGCATCCCCCAGCTCGAATTCTTCGATGCGGCCGGCCGTGACGTGGGCCGCTCCCTCGGGGCCCGCCGGCCTGCGGAACTGCAGGCGCTCACCACCGCCCTGCTCGAGGGCACGGCCCTGCCGGAGCTGGCAGGGGTGGGAGCCCTGAGCGACCTGGCCGCATCGCCGGCCTCGCCGGAGCAGGCCGGCGCGACGTCGCCGCCGATCGGTCCCCGCAGCCACGGCTGAGCGCGGGGTAACCGCGGCCGAGGCACCAGAGTGGGCGGGTGTGTCGCCACCGCCGATGGATCCCCGCTTCCGGGTCGAGCTGATCGCCGCCACCCCGCAACCTCAGCGCTGCGTCTACGCCGGGATGCATCAGGACTACAGCGAGGGCTTCGTGGTCGCCGACCGCGCCGACTGGCCGGATGAGACCCGCGCCGGTGAGATCTGCGTGAAGCGTCTGCTGGCGGGGGAGCGGGGCCACTACGGACCGCTCGAGCACGCCCAGATCGTGCTCAACGTGGGCTGGTTCCCCCATTCGGTGATGCAGCAGGCCCGCACCCATCGGGTGGGGGTGAGCTTCGATGTGCAATCGATGCGGTATACGGGCGATCGCATCCGCAAGGCGGCGAACGGCGAACTGGAGCTGGAGGAGGTGTTCTATCTGCGCCCGGTGGGCAGCTACAGTGACCGCCAGGGCAAGAAGTACAGCTACGACGCCGAGCAGCGGGCCATCGACGTTGATCTCTGCCGTCGGGCTGCCGAGCGCTACCGCGACCTGCTGGATGCCGGCTTCGCCGAGGAACATGCCCGCGGCATTCTTCCCTTCGACTACCGCCAGCACTTCGTGGTGAGCTTCAGCCTGCGCGCCTTCCTCCATTTCCTCGACCTGCGCGCCAAGCTCGATGCCCAGGAGGAGATCCGCGCCCTCTGTGATCTGATGTGGCCCCATCTCCAGGCCTGGGCACCGGAGATCGCCGGCTGGTATGAGAAGAGCCGGCTGCACAAGGCCCGGCTGGCCCCCTGAGAGCCCAGGCCCTCAGACCCTGGCGAGCGTCACCCGTTCAGGCTGGTGCTGGTACTTGCCGGCCAGGTCCTGATAGGTGGTCGCGCAGGGATCGCCTTCAAAGAACAGCAGCTGACAGATGCCTTCGCCGGCGTAGATGCGGCAATCGGCTCCGGAGGAATTGCTGAACTCCAGCGTGAGATGGCCCTCCCAGCTGGCCTCGGCCGGCGTGGTGTTGACGATGATCCCCAGGCGGGCGTATGTGCTCTTGCCGAGGCAAATCACCGTGATGTTGGCGGGCACCCGCAGCTTCTCCAGCGCCACCCCCAGGCCGTAGGAGTGGGCCGGCAGGATGAAGAACTCGCCATCTTCATCGCGGTGCAGCGGCGCCGGCTCGAGGTTGGCGGGATTGAACCGCTTGGGGTTCATCACCGTGCCGGGCACATGCTTGAAGATCAGGAACTCCTTGGCCGACAGGCGCAGGTCGTAGCCGTAGGAGGAGCAGCCGTAGCTGAGCACCGCGCCGGTGCGGGCCTCCGGATCCAGGTGGCGCACCAGGGTGCCCTGGAACGGATCGATCATGCCAGCGGCGGCCTGCTCGTGGATCCAGCGGTCGTTCTTGAGCATCGATCGGGGGGCAGGCCGCGCTGGCGAGGCTATCGGGGCCGGACCGCCTCGCCCAGCCACCAGGGACAGCGGACCTGGACTTCAGGCGCCGCGGCGCAGTTCGGTCACCTGGTCGGCCATCGCCATCAGCGCCTCCGGCACCGCCGGCCCCGTGAGGATCACATCGAGATGGGCAGGCCGGCGCTGCAGCACCTCGGTGACCTCCTGGGCCGGCACGTAACCCAGTTCCACCGCCAGGCCCAGCTCGTCCAGCACCATCAGATCCACGTCGCCGGCCAGCAGCCGCTCCCGGCTGAAGGTCCACACCTCCGCCACCGCCGACCGGGGATCGGCCTCCTCGTCCGACGAAGCCGAGAGGGCATCGGCGGGGCAATCGAGGCACAGGGGGAGAGCGGGCCGGAGCCACTGCAGCCGGCCGCACAGCCACAGGCTGCCCGCCAGACCCTGGGCCACGCCACCCTTGAGGAACTGGCTCACCAGCACCCGGCTGCCCAGGCCGGCGCTGCGCAGGGCCTGGCTGAACACGGCGGCGAAGCTGCCGCGGTAGGGAGCGGTGTGGATCTGCAGCAGCCCTTCCGGCTCGGGCACCAGCCGCAGGG
>JBJTUJ010000120.1:0-2890 GCA_046080685.1 Cyanobium sp.
GCTGCCCAAGTTCGCCGAGGAGAGCTTCCGCTGCGCCGAGGACGACCTCTGGCTCACCCCCACCGCCGAGGTGCCGCTCACCTCCCTGCACCGCGACGAGGTGCTGCCCGCCGAGCAGCTGCCGCTGCGCTACTGCGCCTATACCCCCTGCTTCCGCCGCGAGGCCGGCTCCTACGGCCGCGACACCCGCGGCCTGATCCGCCTGCACCAGTTCAACAAGGTGGAGCTCTACTGGTTCTGCCTGCCGGAGCAGTCGGCCGAGGCCCACGAGCAGATCACCCGCCATGCCGAGGGGATTCTGGAAACCCTGGAGCTGCCCTACCGGCGCATCGAGCTGTGCACCGCTGATCTCGGCTTTTCCGCCCCCCGCACCTTCGATCTCGAGGTGTGGCTGCCGGGCGCCGGCGCCAACCGCGAGATCTCCAGCTGCTCGGTGTGCGGCGACTTCCAGGCCCGCCGCGCCGCCATCCGCTGCAAACAGGCCGACAGCAAGGGCACCCAGCTGGTGCACACCCTCAACGGCTCCGGCCTGGCCGTGGGCCGCACCATGGCCGCCCTGCTGGAGAACGGCCAGCAGGCCGACGGCTCCGTGCGCCTGCCCGCCGCCCTGGTGCCTTACTTCGGCAGTGACCGGATCGGCCCCTGAGCGCTGGGATCAGGCAGCTGGGGCGTCAGACCAGCGTGATCGGGTGACCCGGCGACGGGGTGAAGTCGTTGAGATGCAGGATCGGATCGCTGTTGGCCTGAAAACCGGAGCGTCTGTTATTGATCGCCAGCCACACCCCAGGCTCGCCCTTGACGGTGAATGCCACAGCGCCATAAGTACTGAAGCCGTTGGTCCTGGTGCACACCCGGTTCAGATCACCGCTGGTGAGCCTGCGGATCCGGCCGGCCGGTGCGGTGATCGGATCGACCGTGACAAACCGGCGGGCGTGGTGATCATCGATCACATCGTTGCTGCGGTAACCGCTGATCACGTCGTAACTCCCGAGCAGGGAGTGACTGCGGGTGGGAAAAACGAAAACATCGGCGCCATCGGTGCCGCGCAGCCGGTCGCGGTTGAGGCTGGCCCGGATCTCGTGGCGCTGGAGCCGAGGGCGGAGCTTGCTGCGGTTCCCGCCCCCCTGCAGCCGTGCCAGGACAACCTCATCGGTCTTGCCGCTGGTGCTGGTCCAGCCGACCACGGGTGCGCCACCCGCCGCTATGGCGACATCCGGATCCAGGCCCTCGCCCAGCACGCTCTCAGCCAGGATGCGCCACTCACCTGCAGTGCCCTCACGCAGCAAGGAGGTCGCCACGCCGAGGCGGCCCGGGCGATTGTCGCGCCAGACCAGACGCACATCCCCTTCCCGGTCGATGGCGAGCATCGCATCCCGCTGCTCGCCGCTGGGATCGTCATGGGCGCGGCCGCTGGCGCCAAAGCGATTGGCCTCAACGCTGTAGGAACGCACCATCACATCGTTGCTACGATCCCCCGCCGGATCGGGCCGGGCCCAGGCCATCACCAGCCGGCCCCCGCCATCACTGCTGATCGCCGGCCCTTGATCGGCATTGCTGCTACTGATCGTGAGCTGCCTCTCGAGACGCACCCCCGATCGATCGGCCTCCAGCAGGGCCAGGCGGAGGCCCCGATCGGTGCGGAACAGCAGGGCGGCAGCCAGTCCCTGGCGGGCAAGCGGAGCGAGCTGGGGGTCCTGACTGCGGCCGGAGCGGATCAGCAACGGTGTCGATGCCGACAGGGAATCAACTTTGAGCTGCCGCACCAGCAACGCACCATCTCGGCGACTGGTGGCAAGCACCAGGCCACCCGAGGGGGTGAGCGAGAGATCCGGTTCGCCTTCCCCTTTGCCGCTGCGGAAACGCGCCAACAACCGCGTCGATCCATCGCGCTGCGGGTTCAGAACAGCAACCCTCACCCGCGCATCGGCAGTATTCCCGTCTGCCCAGGCCACCGCCAGCCGGCCGCCCCCCAATCCCTGAACGACGGGCTGCAAGAACTGCCGCCCGCCTGGCTCCTGCAGCGAGGCAAGCATCGCACCGCCACCGGCAGGAAGGGTGGCGAGCTGGAGCCGACCGCCGCTGCTGGAGACCCAGCAAGCGATGATGACGTCTGGGCCCGACGGCGATGGCGACAGCGACAGGCGACGTCCAGGAAAGACACCGATCTGGTTCATGGCAACTCCAGGGAGGAGAGAAAAGCCGCTGGGGAGCCCATACCGGAATAGCCTGTTCGAGTCAGGTCAGCCGGTCGCAAATGATGCAATTACTATAGTCGAGGGATTCAAGTATGAATGGTGTTTTGAAGTTTTGATGGATCAATCAGGCGCTCAGTCCAGATCCAGCAGCGACACCCCCGGCGCCGCCTCGCGCAGGGCGCTCGACTCGTCCACCAGCACCTGCAGGATCTCGCGGCTGAACTGGGGATGCTCACGCATGGCGCGCACCACATTGCGAACCGTATCGGGGGTGAGGCCGCCAAGGAGGGAGAGCGCATGCACCCGCTGGCGGAAGTGCTCCAGCGCCTGCGGCTGCTCGGCGGTGAGCTCGGGGCTGCTGGGGCGGTTGATCTCCATCCCACCAGATTAGAGAACGGATCCGGAGCGGGACCATCGCGGAGATCGCGAATCCGGCGTCTCAACCCTGCGCCCCCGCCAACCCGACCCGGCCAACCAATGCAGAGCTTTCTGGTCTGGTCTGGTCTGGTCTGGTTCAGCATGGTGGGCAAGGGCTCAGGCCTCCAGCAGTGCCAGCAGAACGGGCAAGTCTCAGCCTGACGCCACTCCTACCCTGAGGTCCCGATGACCCCCATCGCCGACCCGGTGTCGGGCAGGCCACCCCAACGCCATGCGAACCAGACCAGCCACCACCTGGTATGAAAACCAGCAGCGCC
>JBJTUJ010000121.1:0-6498 GCA_046080685.1 Cyanobium sp.
GCCTCCACACCCACCCTGTTGAACGTCTACGCAGCCCCGTCAGCCACGAACCGCGACGCCTGCAACGCCCTGCAGGCCCTCTCCGCCCTGCCCCAGGTGGCGGTTGTGGAGGAACCGCCCAACCTGATGGCCTGCTGGATGCAGCTGGCCTGCCTGGATCAGGCTGCCCCGAAACGGTGGATGGACGCCTACCTGGCGGCCCTGGCCATCACAGGAGGGTGGCGGCTGTTGACGCTGGATCGCGACTTTCTGGGCTTCGTGAACGACGGGCTAGAGCTTCAGTTGTTGCAAAGCGAGAGTCGTTGAGGCGACGGACTTTGATGATTCATTGCCTGGCGCCAAGAACCATTTCACCATCGAAAGAAAAACCACAGTGATGAGACTGTCAGCCATCATCGGACATGCTGCACCGCGGGCCTGGCACCATCTGTGCAAGCTAGTTAGAATGTTCAAAAATTGCGCGAGATCAGGCTCGACGAAGCCAGAGATAGGGCTAACCTGAGGGTTGTATCCAAGTGTTTTCCTGGAGGCTGGGCACTCTCGCCCCCTTAGGCATTGTGCCTGGGCGAGCACCTCGATCGCAGACGAAACAATGGAATTCCATGCGAGGTCGTCAAGCTTGGCGATCCATGACCCTCTCCTCTCAGTTGGGCAACAGCGGCGAGGTGACTCTGATGCGGAGTAACCTGATTCCATGAGCCTTGCAGAGGCGCAGCTGCTCTTGTCACTTGATGATGCCGGGGATCAGTGTCATGATCCCTACCTATAACCGCCCTGATTTATTGGAGCGGTGCCTCCAATCGCTCGGCGCCATGGAGCATCCAGGGCTGGCGCTGGAGGTGATCGTCGTCAACGATGGCGGCTGTCCGCTCGATGGCCAACACCTCAGCGCGATCCTGCCGGGGGTGGTGATCATCGAGCAGGCCAACAGTGGGCCCTCGGGAGCCCGCAACACTGGGATCGCCGCCGCTGGTCACCCCCTCCTGGCGTTCACAGACGATGATTACCTCGTGGATCCGGGCTGGATTCAGGATCTGCATGCGGCGCTGGTGAAGCACCCGACCGCCCTGGTCGGCGGGAAGACGTTCAACCTGCTGCGCCACAATCCATTCTCAGAAGCCAGCCAGTTGGTTGTGGATGCGGTCTGCCGCTGGCAGAACAGTGATCCGGAGAACGGTCGCTTCATCCCCTGCAACAACATGGCCTGCTGTCGCGAGCAGATCGTGGCCCTGGGTGGATTTGACACCGTCTTCACGCTGGCTGCCGCGGAAGATCGGGAGATCTGCGACCGTTGGCGCCAGGCGGGATGGCCGATCGTGCAGCTTGACAACCGCGCTCTGGTGGGCCATAGCCACTGGCTGGATCACCGTGGCTACTGGCGCCAGCAGGTCAATGACGGCCGGGGCGCCCGCACCCTTCACAGCCTGCGGCGCTCCAGAGGAGTGTCCGGTGAACAGGCGGGTGCCGGCTTCCTGGTGCTCCTGCTGGTGATGGCGGTGCGACGCCGGCAACAGGGGCGGCTTCAGCCCCTGCTCCTCCTGCTGGTGCTGGAATCTCAGCTGGCGACTGTGGTGGGGAACCTGCGAACCCCTGGGTGCGGCCCGCGCATGTCAGCGGTGACGCTCATGCTCAGCAGCCGATACGAGCATGACGCAGTTCGCGGCGCAGCAGCCGACGGGCTGATCGGAACAAAGAAACCGGAGCCAGGACTTGTTCCAGTCGCGCCAGCAACTGGTCGGCAGTCTTCTCTGAGCCCGCTCCCGCCGCCGCTGCCAGCCGCTCACGGGCCCAGTCGGGCAGGGCAAGTAGGGGTTCCAGGTTCGTCAGTCCCTCATCATCGGCGGCTGTGCTGAGAGGCAGGGTGATGCCGTGTCGTTCCTGGAGCCTGGTGCGCTGCTGCAGCATGGCCGGCAGACCCTCCCCCAACACGGATGGATGCAGCCGCAGGCTGGGCCGATCGTGGAAGATCAGCTCCAGATGATGCAGCAAGGCTTCACGCCGCAGCAAATCCAGCGACCCCCGCAACCTGCGGCCCAGGGAGATGTTCCGCAGGTGCAGGCATTGGCTGGCCTCCAGGCTGAGACTGTCGTTCTGGCGATGAATGGTGTCAGGGGCCTTGCACATGCCCACCACCTGACAGAAATCGCGCACCACGCAGCCGCCCAGCATCTGGTCACGCAGGAACGGCCGCACAATCAGCGCATTCTCACCATAAGGTTCAGCCAATACATCCAGACAGTTGCTGTACAGCAAGTTCTAGCCAGACTGAATCTGAAGGCAGTAATCTCTGATCTGAGCGTGATTCATCTGGCGGGCATATTTCAGGGCTTCCGCCAGTGCGGACCCCAGCCAATCTAATGGTGGCCGTAAATATACTACAAGCCGCAGATCGAGGCCCTGATCACGCGCAAATTGCTGCCACCAGAGATGCTGGTCCGGCGTCCAGCCATAGGCCAACTGCGCTGAGAGGATCAATGCGGCTCCGTGCGTTCTGGCCCGAGCCAGGCAGCGCTGAAAGCGACTGCGGATTCGCTGGTGGTAGGGGCTTTGGCGACGTTTCCCGTTTGGCTGACGTATCGCGGCGACATGGGTATCGTGTCCCACAAGGGACGATAGAGCGAAGCTTCCATTGACTTCGCCGAAACTGCAATAGATATAATTAGGATCCCGAGACGGATGCCATCCCGATTGGCATGAACGGCCTCAGCACCGCCGTCATTCCGGCGAGCCAGCAGCAGGATGCACCGAGGCCATGGCCCTGGTCCCGCCCAACCCAACGTCGGCTCTGACCATGCAGCAGACGGTTCCCTCACCCAGCCAGGGTTCAGCAATCCCCACCCTCTCCCTGGTGATGCCCACCATCAGCTGAGATGCCACCTTCCGCCGCTGCGCCGAGGCGGCGCTGAAGAGCCTGCGGCCGGGTGATCAGGCCCTGTTCGTCTTCGACGGCAGCCCTCCCAAACCGCCTGCCTGGCTGAACGCCACCGGCGCCTATCTGCTCAGCACCGGCCAGCGCAAGGGCCCCGCCGCCGCCCGCAATCTCGGCGCCGCACAGGCCCTCCAGCCGATCCTGACGTTTGTGGATGCGGATGTGGAGACCCACTTCCTGGATGGAAGTGGTACTCAAAAGAAGGCCTTGGCAAGGGCCCCTCCGGATCCAGTCCAGACACAAAAACATTCGTTTTTCGTCATGGCGCACGCAGTGGGGGGGGTACCTATGCAAGGAGTTTCTGGATTCGGGGCACTGCGCAGGGGCGAGGTGCGGCCCTGCATCAAGGGAAAGCCCTAGACTTTCAACGCATTGGCAGCTGCGCTTCTGACTGGAACTGGTCCACGCTTCTGGGGAAAGGTAAAGTCACTGATAAGATCACGGTTCATGGTCCAATGCCGGTCAAAGCGAACGCAGCAACCTCTCCAAGGTACTTAGAGAAATGACAGCTTTAAAACAGTGCCATCCGATAACATCTACTCGCTTTCAGCCCAAGAAAAACGATTTTGTGAAAACCGGCTCATCCTCATCCTACGCTAGCTGCATCACAATGATCCATCGCGCCCACTCTCTAGATAAAGGCTGGAGCAATCGTTGATGGGAGAGATACGCGTTGGCATCATCGGGGCAGGGCCAGCAGGTCTCACAGCAGCTTATCTGCTAAGCAAAGAAGGCCTAAAGCCCACCGTCTGGGAATTGGATCCGACTTACGTGGGGGGAATCTCCCGCACCGAGGTGTACAAGGGCTATCGCTTTGACATCGGTGGTCATCGCTTCTTCTCCAAATCGCAGGAGGTGGAGGATCTTTGGAGCGAGCTGCTCCCCGATGATCTGCTCACCTGCTCGCGGCTGTCGCGTATCTACTACCGAGGCAAGTTTTATTCTTACCCGCTCGAGATCGGGGAAGTGATCAACAATCTCGGCAAGCGCGAGTCGCTGCTCACTGTTGCCTCCTACCTCAAGGCAAAATTACTCTCAAATGGCGAACCAGACAATCTTGAAGACTGGGTGACACGCAAGTTCGGCGGCCGTCTTTACCATATTTTCTTTAAAAGCTATACAGAAAAAGTCTGGGGCATGCCATGCCGGGAAATCTCAGCAGACTGGGCGGCGCAGCGGATTAAAGGGCTGTCATTGAGCAAGGCGGCCCGCAATGCGCTGTGGCCTCAGCCAAGCCCAACGAAATCCCCTATCAAACGTACCGCACAGATCAAGACCCTGATCACCTCCTTCCGCTACCCGCGCCTTGGCCCCGGCATGTTGTGGGAGGCAGCGGCGGAGAAGGTCAGCGCCAATGGTGGCAGCGTCCTGATGGACACCAGGGTCACCGCTGTGGAGGTCACACCTGCTGGCAGCTGGCGGGTCACCGCAAGGCAGGGAAATCAGAACAGCCAGCATGAGGTGGACCATCTGATCAGCTCAGCCCCCCTTGGATGGCTGATCCAGACGATCCAACCCCCACTCCCCGACCAGGTTCGCGAAGCAGCCAGGGGCCTTCGCTATCGCGATTTTCTCACCGTTGCCCTGATCGTCAGACCCCGCGTTTCCTTCGGAGATAACTGGCTCTACATCCATGATCCGGCTCTGAAAGTGGGGCGCGTTCAGAACTTCGGCAACTGGTCAGCTGCAATGGTGCCCGAGCCTGGCATGGCCTGCTACGGCTTGGAATACTTCACCAGCCAGGATGAATCGCTCTGGAAGATGCAGGATGCTGAGCTGATCGCCCTTGCCAATCGCGAAATTATAGCCCTCCAGCTGGTCCATCCCGGCGATGTGCTCGATGCGGCAGTCGTACGCCAGCCGAAGGCCTATCCCGTCTACGACGACGACTACAGCCAAAGGCGCCAGATCATCCGCAAAGCACTGGAGACCCACTGCCCGCGCCTGCACGTAGTGGGCCGCAATGGCATGCATCAATACAACAACCAGGATCACTCGATGATGACGGCGATGCTGACAGCAAGGAATATCCTTTCAGGCGAGCAGACTTACGACATCTGGAACGTCAATCAGGATGCGGAGTATCATGAAGAGAAGGCGGATTGAAGGCATGTCGAATAATCAGTGCTCAGGGCCTCCTGAAAAAGTCACATCCCACGAAGCGCTGCTCGCCTTGAGAGATCGGCGGCCGGCAAGCTGATGACGAACGCGGCAATCGACAGTTGTCATCCCAGCTGAGCGCTGCAGATGCACCACAAACACCATAAAGGTGAGAACTAGACTGAGGGGTTCCATGTATCTGTCAGTGACACGTTGAACCCAGAAAGCTACTGGGTTCTCTTCTCCTCACTGATTCCTTAGCCAGAACTGGAGGAAGCATCTGCTCCTCAGTTCAAGCACCAAGACTGGTGCTCCTGCGTAATCCGTAAGACTTGCGATTGGAGCCATGTTCATCAAGCAGCGGCTTGGCTTTGAGGACACTGCACTGGCGTTGTCGCCCGGGACTGAACCGAGCCAGTTCGCACAGCTGGGGCCAGATCACCGCCTGGGCAACACTCGTGAGCCGGCGTTGCTGGCGGAGTAGGTGGCCGAAACCCGACAGGAGGTGGTGCCGCACCTTGCCGCCCAGCATCTGGTGCACCGCAGCTACGTGCAGGCGGCGGCCACCTTGGCCACCAACGCGATGGTCACCATCAGCCATCTGGAGGCACTGCGGGCCCTCGAGGAGCCCTGCGCGTCGGTGCTGATCACCACCGACAAGCTGTATCGCAACAATGAAGGCTCTACGGAAACCGCAAAAACGATCCCTCGGTTGCCACGCCCCGTACAGCAGCATCAAAGCCGGCGCCAAGATCGCGATGTCCAGCTGGCGCGCCAGCATCTTTGGCGAGCAGCCGCACCAGACCTCCTATCTGCGCATCGGCAGCGCCCGCGCCGGCAACGTGATCGGTGGCGGCGACTGGGCGGCCGACCAGATCGTGCCGGATGCGAACTCTTGGACGCGGCGAGCCGATCGGCTTTCTCAACCCGGCCGCCACCCGGCCCTGGCAGCATGTGCTGAAGCCGCTCAGCGGCTACCTGTGCCTGGCGGAGCGCCACAGCACCGGCATGAGCTTGGCCGATGGCTTCAATTTCGGCGCGCCTTGAGGCCAACCACAGCGTACGCGAGCTGGCGGAGGGGCGCTCCGCCACTGGCCGGGCAGCTCTGGTGCGCCTTGCGGCCACGCTCAGCCGGTGATGGGCGCCTGCTGCTGCGCAGCCTGAAGACCGCTCCCGCACAGCAGTGGATCCGTCTGGCCAGGCAGGCATCTGGCGAGGCCTTGGTGCGGTGGCGGTTCCGTTCTCACCCATGCAAAGATGCATAGGCCCTCCGGTGGCGCTTGAGCTCGCTCGCGCTCCGGCTGCCGATTTGCACCCATCGTGTGACTATGCAGTCTCGTCGCTCTCGCCGCCCTGCCCGTCGCCTCCTGCTCTGTCCGGCCCATCCGGAGCAGGGGCTTGCTGGTGGCGGGCGGCGATACTTTCTGCATCTGCTCAGCGCCGAAGAGCTCACTCAGCGTGGAATGCCT
>JBJTUJ010000122.1:0-4667 GCA_046080685.1 Cyanobium sp.
CCTTGCAACGATTACAAGAAGAGTTTTCTGCTGAACTAGCAACTCTGCGTGGTCGTGTAGATGCTTTAGAAGCTCGTACTGCTGAGTTAGAAGCTAATCAGTTTTCTACTACTACCAAGCTGAGAGGGGAAGCGATTTTCGGTGTGTCTCAGGCTTTTGGGGATAAACAAGCTGATCAAAACAACAACCCCAATGACAATCCTAATTTAGACAGCAACATAACTTTCTCCAACCGGGTGCGGTTGAGTTTAGAAAGCAGCTTCATGGGTACTGATGTGTTGCAAACCCGGTTGAATGCTGGGAATATATTTCAGTTGGATGGCGGAAGTACATCAACCAACAATCCCAGACCCAATATTACTGGTACCAATATGACTCGTCTGGGTCATGACGGTAATGATAATAACAGCGTTACCATCGACAAACTCAACTACACTTTCAACCTGAGCGAAAAAATCCGTGTCAGGATATGGCCTCCGCCAGGCCGGCCGGATCCTGCACGCCGTAGAGCCGCACCAGGTGCGCCACCCTTGCCTCCAGCGGCCGCCGCACCTCCAGCAGCGGCGCCAGTTTCATCTGCTGCCACAGGCCGCTGGGGATGCGGCAGCGGCCCACCTGCACGCTCTCGGCTTCCAGCCAGATCTCCGCCGCCCCCTCCAGGGCCGCCAGATCGGCCGCCAGCAGGTTTTCGTAGTGCTCGGTGCTGGGCTGGGGCGGCAGGCCGAGGGCGCCGAAGCTGCTGCCGCGGTGGTGAGCCCGGCCTTCCAGATCGATCACCGCCACTCCCCGCTCGCGCAGGGCCAGCAGCAGTTCGGTCTTGGCGCTGCCGGTGCGCCCCCCCAGCAGCCGAATCGGCCAGGGCCGCTCGAACTGCCGCAGCACCCAGTGGCGCCAGGCCTTGTAGCCGCCCGCCAGCAGCAGCACCGGCAGATCGAGGGTGCCCGCCAGCCAGGCGACGCTGCCGGAACGCATGCCGCCGCGCCAGCAATGAATGCGCAGCGGCGCCCCCGGCGCGGCGGCGGCGAGCTCCAGCAGGCGGCCGGAGAGCTCCTCGAGCCGCGGCCCCACCAGCGCAAGGCCGCGCTGCACCGCCGCGCGGCGCCCCTGTTGCTTGTAAAGGGAGCCGATCTCAGCCCGGCCTGTGTCATCGAACAGGGGCAGACTGACGGCGCCGGGGATGTGGCCCCGCTCGAATTCCGCGGGGCTGCGCACATCCAGCAGCGGGCCGGCGGCAGCCAGAAACGTCTCGATCGGCTGCGAAGGGGTGCTGGTATGCGAAATCAAGGAGCGGAGTGCGGCAGCGCCATCGAAGCAGGCAGCGAGGCGGGTGGCAGGGCCTCGAAGCCCAGGGTCACCGCGGCGCCGCCCTGGGCGGAGCGGCCGAAGTGGAGCGATGCCGCGTGGTTCTCGGCGGTGGTGTGCACCACATACAGGCCGATGCCGCTGCCATCGGGTTTGGTGGTGATCAGCGGCAGGGCCTCGATCACGCCCTCCGGGAAGCCGGGGCCGTTGTCGTCGATCGTGAGTTCCAGCCGCTCGCCGGCGGCCCGCAGAGCCACGCCGATCCGGCGGGGATCCGGGCAGGCAGCCAGCGACTCGATCGCGTTGCGCAACAGATTGCTCTCCGCCACCTGCAGCTGGTCGGCGTCGCCGAGGACCCAGGCGGGTTCCTCCAGCCCGCAGCGCTGCAGCTCCTCCCCGTTCTCCTCCAGCAGCGGACGCTTGTAGAGCAGCGCACCCTCCACCACGGCCGACAGATCGACGGGTACCCGCTCGGTCTGCAGGTTGCACATCTTCTCGATGATCCTCACCATCCGCTCGGCCTCGCTCACCAGCGAGCTGAGGGCGCCATCAAACAGGCCCTCCGCCAGGCCCTCCGCCGCCGGCAGCGCAGCAGCGGTGGCGGCGGGGGCAGCGGGGGCATCAAACGGCGGCCGATGGTTCTGGGCCAGGCGGGCGTTGAGCGGCAGCGTGCTCAGCGGCTGGTTGATCTCGTGGGTCACTGGCGCGGCTGTGAGGCTGCTGCGCAGCTTCTGCTCGAGCCGCAGGCGGCGCTGCTCCTCCAGGCGCCGCTCCAGACGACGGGCCTCGGCCTGCGCCCGCTCGACCTCGCGGCGTTCGGTGATGTCAAGCAGGGTGACCAAGAGCAGGTTATCGAGACGGGTGCCGCTGACCAGCACATCGAGGTCGCGGCCATCGGCGCAGCGCACCTGGTATTCGCCTGTGGGCAACAGGCCACCGTTGGCTTCGGCCTCCGCCAGCGAGCGCTGCCAGCGCTCCTCCGCATCGGCCCGGTAGCGGGGATCGGGGTAGGCGAGGGCGAACCAGTCGGCCTGGGTGGCCAGCTGCTCGCGGCGGTAGCCGAAGGTTTCCAGGAAGCGCCGGTTCTGGAAGAGCTCCTCCTCCGCGCCTTCGGCCAGCGACAGGGTGGCGACCGGAATCGGCAGGTTGTCGAGGATGCGCTGCAGGCGCCGCTCGCTCTCCTGCAGCGAGCGCTGGGCAAGAACCCGCTCGGTCACATCGGTGAGCACCCCCTCCCAGACGGTGGAGCCATCGGCCAGATCGCGCGGCACCGATTCGGCCGTGATCCAGCGGGTCTCGCCCTTCAGCACCACGCGGCATTTGCCGCGGAACGGCCGCTTGGCGGCGAAGGCCTCGGCGTTGAGGCGCAGCCACTCGTCGTAGTCATCGGGATGGACGCAGGCGAATCCCTCCAGCGGGTTCTCCCGGGCCCGCACCCGGTCGAGGCCGGTGAGCGCGAGGAAGCGCTCGCTCATGAAGCTGAAATAGGCCACCGGCCGGTCGGGGGCATCACCATCGTGTAGGTGCCCACAGGGATCGCCTCGGTGATCGCCAGGGCCATCTCCGCCTGGGTGGCGCGGGCTTCCTCCAGCTCCGCCTCGGCCCGGGTTCGCGCCGTCACGTCGATCACCGCCACCAGCAGCTGCTCGCCATGGCCGGCGAGCTGCAGCTGCACCTCGCGCCGCTCACCGGCCGCATCCACCACCCGGCACTGCAGGGAGGCGGTGCCATCCCGGCGCGCCTGAGCCGCCGCCTCACCCCACTGATCGAGCACCCGCCGGCGGTAGACCTCGAGCGGATAGGCGTGGCGAAGCCAGTCGCTGAGCCGGGGGATCCGCTCCAGCGGGAAGCCGAAGCTGCGGGTGAAGGCGTGGTTGACCTCCAGCAGCCGCGGATCGCCGTCGTGGTCGAGACGGAGAAACGGCACCGGCAGGCTCGCCAGCGGCACGGCGGCCGCACCCTCGCCGGGCAGGGGCGGGGGCAGGCCTGGCGGTGGCGGCGATGGCCCCATCGGAAACGGCGGCTGCAGTCAATCCCGGTAAGTCTGGGGCAGGCTCGCTGGCGGATGGTGCCACAGGAAACGGGGAGCCGGTTCCAGGCCGTCCGGCACGATGGAGAGCGCCGTTGGTCTGCTGCACGCGAGATGGAGAACCCCACCCCCCGTATGGGCCGTCGCACCTGGCTCAAGACCGTCATCAGCCTGGCCGCGGTTCTCGTCTCGGCCCAGGCATGCCTGCCCGCCTTCGGTCCGGGCAGCAGGGCCCTGGCCCAGGCCAATGCCGGGGCGCGGGTGCTGCGCATCGGTGCGATCCCCGATCAGAAACCCGAGAAGCTCAACCGCCTCTACGGAGACGTGGCCCGGGAGCTGGGCCGCCAGCTGGGGGTGACCGTGCGCTACGTGCCTGTGGTCGACTACACCGCCGCCGTCAGCGCCTTCCGCACCGGCGACCTCGATCTGGTGTGGTTCGGCGGCCTCACCGGGGTGCAGGCGCGCCTGCAGCAGCCCGGCGCCAGGGTGCTGGCCCAGCGCGACATCGACGCCGCCTTCCGCTCGGTGTTCATCGCCAACAGCCGCAGCGGTCTCAAGCCGATTACTTCCCAGAAAGGGCTGACGGCGCTCAAGGGCCGGCGCTTCACCTTCGGCTCGGAGAGCTCCACCTCCGGCCGGTTGATGCCCCAGTACTTCCTCGGCCAGGCGGGCGTGAAGCTCTCGGATTTCGCCGGCGGCGCCCCCGGCTTCAGCGGCAGCCACGACGCCACCATCGCCCTGGTGCAGAGCGGCGCCTACGAGGCCGGCGCCGTGAACCAGCAGGTGTGGACCTCCAGCCTGATCGAAGGGAAGGTGGACCGCGCGAAGGTGATGGCCATCTGGACCACCCCCCCCTACCCCGATTACCAGTGGGTGGCGCGCAGCGACATCGACAGCCGCTTCGGGGCGGGTTTCAGCACCAAGATCCAGAACGCGATCCTGGCCTGGAAGCCCGGCAATCCGCAGCAGAAGCAGATCCTTGAGCTGTTCGGAGCCACGCGCTTCATCCGCGTCAACCCAGCCTCCTACAGCCGGATCGAGCAGGTGGGGCGGCAGATCGGCAAGATCCGCTGATGGCTGCGGCGGCGGCGCCTGCGGCCGCGGTGCTCGAACTGCGGGCGATCCGGGTCGACGGGCGCGAGCGGCCCCGGCTCGAGGCGGTGGATCTGAGCCTGCGGGCCGGCGAGCGGGTGGCCCTGCTGGGGCCCAGCGGCGCTGGCAAGAGCACGCTGCTGGCGGTGGCCAATGGGCTGCTGCGACCGGAGGCGGGCACGGTGCTCTGGGAGGGGCAGCCGCCCCAGCGCTCCCGCCGGGCCCGGCGGCGCCAGCAGGCCCG
>JBJTUJ010000123.1:0-13247 GCA_046080685.1 Cyanobium sp.
CGGCGGCAAGAACCTGATCGGCGCCTTCCATCAGCCCCGCCTCGTGCTGATCGATCCCGATGTGCTCGCCACCCTGCCGGCGCGCGAATTCCGGGCCGGCATGGCCGAGGTGATCAAGTACGGCGTGATCGGCGATCCGGAGCTGTTCGCCGCCCTCGAGGCCGCCCCCTCCGGTCTGGCCGACCGCCAGGCCGTGGGCACCGAGCTGCTCCAGAGCCTGCTGGAGCGCTCCGCAGCGGCCAAGGCCAAGGTGGTGGCGGCCGACGAACGCGAGGGCGGCCTGCGGGCGATCCTCAACTACGGCCACACCCTCGGCCACGTGGTCGAAACCCTCACCGGCTACGGCACCGTCCTGCACGGCGAGGCCGTGGGCCTGGGGATGCTGGCCGCCGGGCGCCTGGCCACCGCCCTGGGCCTGTGGAGCGCCGAAGAGGAGCAGCGCCAGCGCGGCCTGATCGCCGCGACCGGGCTGCCCGTCGAGTTTCCCTCCCTCGATCCGGAGGCGGTGCTGGCGTGCCTGCAGGGGGACAAGAAGGTGCGCGACGGGCGGGTGCGTTTCGTGCTGCCCACCGCCATCGGCCAAGTGGTGATCCGCGACGACGTGGGTGCCGCCGTGATCCGCGAGGCCCTGGCGGCGCTCGGCGCCGTTCCCGCCTGAAGGATCAGGGCGCCGGCGCCGCTCCCGACAACCCCAGGCGCCGGGCCAGCCAGGGGGCGGTGAAGCCCTGCAGGCCCACGGTGATCAGGATCGTGAGGAACACCAGGCCCTTGAGCGAGCCGGCGCCCGCCACCCCGGCGGCATCGAGTTGCAGGGCGAACAGGCTCGCCACCGCGGCGGTGACGATCCCCCTTGGCGCGACCCAGCTCACCAGCAGCTTCTCGCGCCAGTCGAGCGAGGGCAGACCCAGCCCCGCCAGGAACACAACAAGACCGCGCACCAGGGTGAGCCCCAGCACGCAGGCCACCCCCCCCAGCCCCAGGGGGCTCAGCTCCGACCACGACACATCCGCCGCCAGCATCGGGAACAGCACGGTGATCGCCAGCATCGCCAGCTGGCGGATCGCCCGATCCAGTTCGGTGGCGGCGTACTCCTGGCGCAGGCCCACCACCAACCCGGCGCTGACCGCCGCCGGGAACCCCGACTCCGGCAGCACCGCCTCGCAGCCGCTGAACAGCAGAAACAGCACCCCCAGGCTGAGCTGCAACGGCAGGCCATCGAAGGGGGGTGAGCACGCCACAGGGGCCCCCTCGGTGGCAGGGGCAACGTCGGGGGCAGGCTCCTGGGCCGGGGCCGGCGGCAGCCGGCTCAGCAGCAGCGACAACAGCAGGCCCGCCAGGCAGCCGGCGGCCACGCCGCCCCCCAGGCGCAACAGCAGGCGGCTGAGCACGTCGGTCCAGCTTTCGAGGCTGCCGATCGCCAGCAGCAGCAGCAGCGCCAGCACCGCCTCCACCTGCTCCAGGATCAACCCCTCCGCCTCCAGCAGCGAGCCCATGGAGGGATCGAGCCGCCGCCCCTGCGAAACCCAGCAGCGAGCGCACCACCACCAGCTGCAGCACCGAACGCTGCAGTTCCCTCCCCGCCAGCCGCAGCTTCAGGCCGCCGTCGAACAGCACCAGGCTCACCAGCAACCCCACCAGCGGCTCCAGGCCCCGGCCGAGGATCTCCGGCTGGATCCAGTCGAGTCCGGCGTGGCCCAGCAGCAGACCCACCGCCAGCAGCAGCACCACGGCCGGCAGGCCGCTGAAGCGGGCCATCGCCTGGGCGCCGGCTCCGGCGAAGGAGGCAGCACCCCAGATCAGCGCCAGCCGGTCGGTGATCTGCATCGGTGGCAGGGATCTCAGCCGAGCAGCCAGCGCAGCATCAGCGCCAGCTGGCCCACGATCCCCTGACCCGTGATCCACTCGCCGGCCACGGCCGCCAGGAAACCGAGCATCGCCACCCGGCCGTTCAGCCGCTCCACCCCCGCCAGGGCCGCCACGTTCCAGGGGCGGGAGGTGGTGAGCCCTTCGCCGAAGCGCTCGATCGGCTCATATCGGTAGGACTCTGGCGACACGGAGCAGCACTTCAACAGGCCGGCACCCTAGGCGCCCGGAGCCGCTCCCACCGGTTCCGGGTCCCGCAGGAAGCGGGGCAGGGCAACCTCGCCCGCCAGCGGGCCGCGGGCGAAGGCAACCCAGCGGAAGTCGCCGAGGGTCACCGGATCCACCAGCCGCAGCAAAGCCTCCCGCCGGGCCAGCAGCGCCGCCAGCCCGGCGGCGGGACCCTGCTGCAGACCATGCAGCCGCTCCGCCAACCCCAGGGCCAGCAACGCTTCCCCCTGGCGGCGCGCCCCCAGGGGCCGCCAGCCGGCGGCGGTGGCGGCCGCCTCCAGGCTCTCCAGGCACAGGTGGGCGGTCAGGTCCCAGTGTCCCGGCTCCCGCAGGGGGTCGTCCGTGGCCTGCTGGGCCCGGTAGGCCATCAGGGTGCCGGCCGAGCGCTGGGGCGCGTAGTAGCGACGGGCCTCGTGGGCGTAGTCGATCACCAGCAGATGACCCTCGGCCAGGGCGGCGCCGCAGGCGCCCAGCCAGGGGGCCAGGCCCGGGTGCAGTTCCGTGCACCAGCCCACCGGCCGCCGCCCCCCCGGGAAGCGGGGATCCCCGGGGCCCAGCACCTCGGCCAGGGCGCCGCCCGGCCCCAGGGCGGCCAGATCCTCGGGGGGCAGGGGATCGCCGGGCTCCAGCCGCAGCAGGGACGGCCCTGCCGCCTGGGGGTGGAGCACCACGTCCTGGGGGCGCCAGAGGCTGCCGTCCCAGACGATCCGCTCGATCGCCAGGGCATCGAGCACCTCATGGGCCAGCACCACCCCCCGCACCGGTTCGGCGGCCAGCTCCTCGAAGCTCGCCCAGCGAAGCGGCAGCGGCGCGTCCGCCAACCGCAGGCGCTGCCGCTCCGCCAGGCCCGGACTCGGCTCCACCAGCACCAGCGTGCAGCGCTGCGCCAGGGCGGGCCAGCCCGCCGCCAGGGTCTGCGCCAGCTGGAGGGCCAGCTGGCCCTCCCCCGGACCCGTCTCCACCACGGCCACCGGGCCGCCAATCTCCTCCAGCCACTCCGCCAGCTGGGGGGCCAGCAGGGCGGCGAATTCCGGGCCCAGGGAGGGGGAGGTGGCGAAGTCGCCGTCGGGGCCGATCCGCAGCCGGCCGCTGCCGTAGGCCCCGTGCTCCGGATCGTGCAGCACCCACTCCATGTAGGTGCAAAAGGGCACCCGGCCGCCGGCGGCCTCCAGCCGCTTCAGCAGCCAGGCGGGAACGGCGGGATCGGCGGAGGGCGGGAGTGCCACGCGTTACGGAGGCAGGTCGGGGAGAATGCTGCACCAGACGCTGCCGTTGCCATGCCCGGGCCGATCGCCAACGCCGCCCCGCCCCGGAGCCGGCCCATTCCCTGGCCCACCCGGCTGGCCGGCGCCCTGCTGGCGCTCGTTCTGGTGCTGCTCCCCTTCGGCGCGGCGGCCCGGGCCTTCGACAACCCCGACCTGCTGCCCGATCACCCCACCCCGGTGATCGACCTGGCCAAGACCCTCACCGACGGCCAGCGCTCGGCGTTGGAGCAGGAACTCGACGAGTTCGAGCACGGCAGCGGCTGGAAGCTGCGGCTGCTCACCCAGTACGACCGCACCCCCGGCCTGGCGGTGAAGAACTTCTGGCAGCTGGATGAGCGCAGCCTGCTGGTGGTGGCCGACGAGCGCGGCGGCAACCTGCTCAACTTCAACGTGGGCGACGCCCTGTTCGCCCTGATGCCGCGCACCTTCTGGGTGGAACTCCAGACCCGCTACGGCAACCAGTACTACGTGCGCGACCACGGCCGCGACGGCGCCGTGCTCGATGCCATCCACTCCGTGAAGGGCTGCCTGGCGATGGGCGGCTGCCAGGTGGTGCCGGGCCTGCCGCGCGAGCAGTGGCTGCTCACCCTCTGGACCTCGATCCTCGGCGGCCTGATCGTGGGCTTCGCCGCCTACCCCCGCCACGAGGGCCGGCGGGTGGAGTGGGGCTGGGTGCTGCTGCTCTCACCCCTCTGGATCATCCTGTTCGGCGTGTTCGGCGTGGCGCCGATCGTCACCCGCACCAGCGACCTGCTGCCGCTGCTGCGCAACGGCCTGGGCTTTGGCGCCGGCGCCGTTGGCGCCTACCTGATCGCCCAGCTCACGCTGGGCCGCAACCGCCCCGGCACCAGCGGCGAAAGCTGACCCCCCCGGGGCTGCGCCTCGCGCACTGACGGGGTCGCCTGCAGAAACAAAAAACCGGGCTCAGGGCCCGGCTTTTTCATAGATGGAGCGAAGATCCTGGATCAGTACCGGGAGCTCACCGGCCGGACCGGGGACTGCTGGATCGACTGAAGGCGACACTCCAGGGTGTCCTCGCGGCAGGGCGGTGCTGAAGGGCGGATCGCCACGTTCTCCCACTGGTCGCCGCCGGAGCGCAGGCGGGCCAATTCACCCTCGTAAAAGCGGCGGAGGTCTTCGAAGCGCTTCACCGGCTGGCCGTAGTAGCTATTGCCGGCAAGCGTGGGGAAGCTCGCCCACTCGGGAGAGAGCAGGGCCGCCAATTCAGGAGTCATCTCACCACGGTCGGCGAGCGGTAGGGCACCGCGGCGCTGGATCAGAAAGATGGCGGCCTGGTCCTGGGCCTCGGGATGGAAGCCGCTGAGCCCCATCGCCCGCGACACCATCGCCCAGGTGAAGGGCATGAACTGGTAGGCCCCGGCGGCGGCGCTGGCGTAGCGCGACGAGTAGATCACCCGGTCGGGATGCCGGTCGAAGGAATGAAACAGGCCTCCGCCAAACAGGATGCGGTAGCCCACTTCATGGCCGTTGGCCCAGGTGCCTTCGGCGAAGCGAATGGTGTTGAGCAAGGCCCGGCGCTCCGGTGTGAGCGCGAAGGTGCGGGGGACGACCGGCAGCGGGGGCAGGGTGGCCAGCTGGGGAGCCCGGGCCGGCTGCTGGGGGGTTGGATCGTTCAGTGCCCAGGGGCCAGGTCGCTCAGTGGCGAAAGCGGGGGCGGCGATCAGGCTCAGGCCTGCGGCTGCGGCTGCAAAGGGAGCTGCAACGGCAAGGAACTGCTGGGAGCGCTGAAAAATCGACAAGACGGTTCGAGCGGAGGACGTTACGGGTCGGGCCGGTTGCGTGTGAGGAGCTTTCGGCGTCGACCAGTTTTCAAACTCAGGCTCAAGCCGGATTCATGAGAAGCCGGTGCTGCTGGAGAACCTGATGAATCTGAAGAAAGTCGGTTGCAAACTCCGCGCCAATTTGCCTATCGATCTCCAGAAGCGCGATCTTTTATGTGACGATCGCACAAGTGTCCACACGTATCAGAAATAACAGGGGTTGATTCGAATCACTGTGACCCACTGCAATCTGCTGAAACTGAACAACAGACTTTCAAACCCTCTCGCCCGGAACGATCGGATCTGCTGATCCTTCCTCCGCCAGCGCCACGATCGCCGCCGCTGCACGCCTTGCGCCATCCGGTGGCAGCGGCCCCTCCAGAGGCGGCCGCAGCGGCCGATCAAGCTCCCAGTCCCCCGCCTCCAGTTGCTCCCGGCTCAGCAGGCGATGCCAGCCATGACGCTGCAGATCCCGCTCCAACACAGGGGCCTCGGCGAACCCGTCCCGCCGCACCAGGTGGATGCCCACCCCCTGGGAGAAGGCCTCGCAGAAGCTGCTGTAGCCCGCCTTGGTGATCAGCCGCCCGATCCGCGGCATCAGATCCAGGGGCCGCACCCCCGGCGGCAGCACCCGGCCATTGGCAGCGGCGCCCAGGCCCGGATCCGGCCCCACAAACACATGCTCCGGCCAATGGGCCAGCAGGGCGGGATCCACCGCCAGCCCCAGCCCACCGAAGCTGAGCAGCACGCAGCGTTCCCGCTCCTGCGGCAGCGTCAGCTGGCGCGCCAGGGCCTCCACCTCCAGCCGGGGCCGGGAGGCCGTCAGCCCCACGTCCACCGCCGGCACGCCCCAGTCCATCGGCAGGGAGAGGGGGCAGCGGATCAACAGGTCGCCCTGGCGGTAGAGGGCGAGGGCCTGATCCGCCCGCGCCGCGAAGGCCCCGCCCAGGGGGCGATAGATCGCGTCCCAGCCGAAGCTGGCCAGCCACACCAGCGGGGCCCCCAGCCTTCGGGCCAGCAGCGCCGCCGTGGGCGGCACGTCCGCCAGGATCAGCCGCGGGCCCTCCTGCCCCTCCAGCCAGCGGGCCTCCCGCTCCACCTGCGCGTGCAACAGCGCATCCAGAGCCTCCAGGGCCGCGAGGGTGGCCGGGCCATCGCTGCCGAGGGCGTCGGCCTGCACCATGCCCACGTCCCAGCCGCAGGGCCGCAGCTCGAAGGGCACCGGTCCGAAGGCCAGGCGCAGAAACGATTCCGGCAGCCCGGTGGAGAGCACCAGGCGCCAATCGGGCCGCAGGGCCGCCAGTTCCGCCAGCACCGCCGCGGTGCGGGAGCCGTGGCCGAAGCCATGGCTGCTCAGGCACACGTGGATCAGCACGGCAGCACCGGCGCCGGCACCGTCCAGAGGGTCTGCTCGTAAAGGAGGGGGCCTTCGGGGTCGTACCAGCGGTGGCTGAGCCGCTCCAGCTCCGTGCCCCGGAACACCGCCCAGCTGAAGTGGCGCAGGGCCCGCCCCTGGGGGTCATGGCCGTGGCGCGGCACGCAGGCGGCATTGAGGTGGCAGGTGCCGGCGGAATCGCGGTGGAAGCTGCGCCGTTCGCCGCCGCCGCGCCGGAGCCGGTGGTGCATGTGGCCGAACACCACCAGCGGCAGGGGCCGGTGGCGGCGGGCCCGGACGATCGCCACCGCCAGGTCCTGGTCGCCCCAGTCGCAGGCGGGCACCTTCCAGTCGCGGCCGCAGGGGTCGTCCGGACCGCTGCCCAGACCGCTGGGGCCGCAGTGGCTCAGCAGCACCAGCGGCAGGGCGGGATCGGCGGCCAGCAGCGCCGCCTCGATCCGGCAGGCCGATTCCTCCATCGTGAGCGGGCCGTACACCGAGCGCACCGCCTGGGACACGTGGAAGCCGCCACCGGCGCTGCCCGGCCGGGCCCCCACCACCGCCAGGCCAGGCGGATGCAGTTCCCGCAGGCTCCAGGCGCAGTGCCGCTCCCCCAGCAGGCCGATCTGCCGCTGCAGCCGTGAACCGCTTGGATCCCTGCCGGTGTCGTGGTTGCCGAGGATGCAGGCCATCGGCAGGTCGAGCTCCGCCAGCAGCCGGGGGATACGGGCACGCCCGTCGCTCAGGTCGCCCACCAGCAGGAGGGCATCGGGGGTGATCCGCTCCAGAAGCTGCTGATCGCTCCGGTCCCATTGATCGTGGAGGTCGCCGGCGATGGCGATCGTCAGCTCGGCCAATCAGGCGCCTTCCTAGGCTGGGCTCATCCTGCCCCAACAGGTAGAAAGGTTGGTCTTCACCGCACCTTCAGCCCCCGGGCAAGCCTCGCCAGCCACCCTGGCCGCCACCCCGGCCGCCGAGACTGCTCCCCCTCCTCCCGCCGATCTGCCGGCGGCGATCGACGAGCTGCGGCGCCGTCGCAACGCCGTGATCCTGGCCCACTATTACCAGGAGCCCGCAATCCAGGACATCGCCGACTTCATCGGCGACTCCCTCGACCTCTCCCGCCGGGCCGCCGCCACCGACGCCGCCGTGATCGTGTTCTGCGGCGTCCACTTCATGGCCGAGACAGCCAAGATCCTCAGCCCCCAGAAAACGGTGCTGATCCCCGACCTGGCGGCCGGCTGCAGCCTGGCGGACGCCTGCCCGGCCGAGGCCTTCGCCGCCTTCCGCTCCGAGCACCCCGACCACTATGTGGTGAGCTACATCAACTGCTCGGCCGCGGTGAAGGCGCAGAGCGACATCATCTGCACCAGCAGCAACGCCGTCGACCTGGTGCGCCAGGTGCCCGCTGAACGGCCGATCCTGTTCGCCCCCGACCAGAACCTGGGCCGCTGGGTGGCCCGCCAGAGCGGCCGCGAGCTCACCCTCTGGCCCGGCAGCTGCCAGGTGCACGAGAACTTCAGCGAGCAGGCCCTGCTGCAGCTCAGACTCGAGCATCCAAACGCCGAGGTGATCGCCCACCCCGAATGTCAGCCCCATCTGCTGGATCTGGCCGATTTCATCGGCTCCACCAGCAAGCTGCTGCAGCGGGCGGCCGAGAGCCCGGCCCAGGAGTTCCTCGTGCTTACCGAGCCCGGAATCCTGCATCAGATGCGCAAGCGCGTGCCCGGCAAAACCTTCCTCGAAGTGCCGGGCAGCGATGGCTGCAGCTGCAACGCCTGCCCCTACATGCGCCTGAACACCCTGGAGAAGCTGTGGCGCTGCCTCGACACCCTCCAGCCGGCGATCGAACTCAACGAAGAGCTGCGCCTGAGGGCCCTGGCCCCGATCCGGCGCATGCTCGAGGCCAGCCGCTGAGCGGGCGCCACCACAGCGGTGATGTTCGTTCTCTACAAAATGTTCGGGCAGCTGGTGATGCCCCTGGCCCTGGGGCTGATGGTGGCCCTGGCAGCCACCTGCCGCTGGCCGGCCCGACCGGTGCGCCCCCTGTTGCTGGCCGTGCTCGCTGGGCTCTGGCTGCTCAGCCTGCCGGTGGTGGCCCGCCAGCTGATGCGGCTGGTGGACGACCGGGTGCCGGTGACCCCGGAGGCACGCCTGCCGCAGGCCGATGCCGTGGTGGTGCTCTCCGGGGGCTTCCCCGAGCGGGAACTCTGCGGGCTGCATCTGCGCCACAGCGGCAAGGCACCGGTGGTGCTGTTCTCCGGCCGGATGTTCGAGGGCGACGTCCTCCGCTTGCGTCAGCTGCTGGCCATGACCGGCCTGGGAGCCGAGCAACTGCGCTTCGAGCAGGCCAGCCGAACCACCTCCGAAGGGGGGGTAGCCTTCGCTGCCCTGGCGGCAAGGGAGGGCTGGCGCCGGGTGCTGCTGGTGAGCTCCGCCTACCACCTGCCCCGCGCCCTGGCCCGCTACCGCACCCCGGGCATCGAGGTGATCGGAGCCGTCTGCCCGGAACTGCGGCTGCCCGATCGGGCGATGATGTCCCGCCGCCCCCTGGAGGAGAAGGTGAGCGACTGGATCCCCACCGCAGAAGGTCTGCGCGGCTCGACCACGGCGATCCGCGAACTGCTCGGCCTGCTGGTTCCCCGCCGGCGCTGAACCGGCTGCCCGCCCGATGACCCTGCCCACAGGCGGCCTGCTGCAGCTCACCCCCCAGGGGCTGTACTGCCCAGCCGCCCAGGCCTGGATCGATCCCTGGCGGCCGGTGGAGCGCGCCCTGATCACCCATGCCCACGCCGATCACGCCCGCCCCGGCTGCGGCGAGTACTGGGCGGTGGGGGCCAGTGAGGCGATCCTGCGCCAGCGCCTCGGCGCCGGCATCCGTCTGATCCCGGTCGACTACGGCCAGCTTCACCGCATCGGCGGCGCCCGGGTGTCGTTCCACTCCGCCGGCCACGTGCTCGGCAGCGCCCAGGTGCGTCTGGAGGCCGGCGGCGAGAGCTGGCTGGTGAGCGGCGACTACAAGCGCTGCGCCGATCCCAGCTGCGCGCCCTTCGAGCCGGTGAGCGCCGATGTGTTCATCACCGAGGCCACCTTCGGTCTGCCGATCTACCGCTGGCGCCCGGGACGGGAGGTGGCCGGCGACATCCGCAGCTGGTGGCAGGCCGCGCCGGAGCGGCCCTCGATCCTGTTCGCCTACGCCTTCGGCAAAGCCCAGCGGCTGCTGGCCGAGCTGGCGGCGATCGGCGTGGAGGAGGAGGTGCTGCTGCACGGGGCGGTGCAGGCCCTGATGCCCGCCTACCGGCAGGCCGGCGTGCCGATGCCGCCCATCCGGCCGGTTTCCGAGCTCGGCCGCGGGGAGTCCCTGGCCGGCCGGCTGGTGATCGCCCCGCCAGCCGCCCACCGCTCGCCCTGGATGAAGCGCTTCCGCCTGCCGCAAACGGCATTCGTGAGCGGCTGGATGGCCGTGCGCGGCGCCCGCCGCCGGCGAGGCTACGAGCGCGGCTTCGTGATGAGCGACCACGCCGACTGGGACGGGCTGCTGCGCAGCGTGCGGGACAGCGCCGCTCGCCAGGTGTTCGTGACCCATGGCAACAGCGAGGGGCTGGCCCGCTACCTGCGGGAGGTAGAGGGGATCAGCGCCGAGGCGCTGGCGGGCGGCTTCAGCCTTGAACGAAGCGACGAAGGCGAGAGCACCGTTGCGCCTGACATCGATCTGTCCAGGCCCGCCGGGCAGAGCCCGCGGCCCCGCCTGTGGAAAGGAGACGCTGACATCAGCTGAACTCGGTACCAGATACGACGTCAGGTACCTGAAGGCCGTTGCGAAGCTTCATTACAATTCGCTCATCCAGCCGCCGCCCGCGGCACCCCATCCCCCATGGCTTTCCACCGCCCCATCACCGTGCTGCCCCGACAGGTCTCCCAGTCCGGCACCACGCTCTTCAGCACGCCCCTGCCCAGCGACGAAACCCAGATCGCCGAGGTCTGCTCCAGCACCGCCGGCGAACTGTTCTGCCACCGCCGGCAGACCGACCAGTTGATGGTCCTGCGCGGCGCCATCGACCTGATCGTTCTCCAGGCCGGCATCCTGCGCCGCATCACCCTGAGGGAGGACGAAGCCACCTGGGTTCGCATCCCCCCCGGCGTCCCCCATGGTGCGATCAACCGCGGCCGCCAGCCGGCTGTGGTGGTGAACGCCGTGCTCCGTCACGGGCCCAGCGATCCCCGCGACTACCGCTCCAGGCCGGTGCCCGCCGCCCTGGCGCCAACCTGGGCCGCCATCGCCGCCGGCGAAACGGCAGGCCCTATGGCAGCCTGAACGCCCTGCCTGCAATGGGCCGCCCTGGCCATGCGCTGTTTCTCCGCCCTCTACAGCGCCCTTGATGCCAGCAGCAGCACCCACGCCCGGGTGGAGGCCCTCTGCCGCTACTTCCACGACGCCGAGCCCCGCGATGCCGCCTGGGCCCTGCACGTGCTGCTGGGCAAGCAGGGCCGGCGGCTGATCACCGGCCGCAGGCTGCGCCAGATCTGCCTGGAGGGATCCCCCCTGCCGGAATGGCTGTTCGACGACTGCCACGCCCAGGTGGGCGATTCGGCCGAAACCATCGCCCTGCTCTGGCAGCAGGTGTCGCCGGGCGGCGCGGATGCCCCCGGCGGCGGTCCGAACCCCGACGATCCGGCATCCCAGCCTCTGCATCACTGGATGGAGTGCCTGCTGCCGGCGGCGGCCGCCCTGGCGGAGGACGCCCAGGCCGAAGCGGTACGCCACCTGTGGCGGGGTCTTGAGCCGGCCGAACTGCTGGTGGCCAACAAGCTGCTCACCGGCGGCCTGCGGGTGGGGGTGGGCCAGGGGCTGGTGCTGCGCGCCCTGGCCCAGCTCAGCGGCCTGGAGGAGGCGCTGCTGCAGCACCGGCTGATGGGTGGCTTCCGGCCCAGCGCCGAGGCCTACCAGGCCCTGCTGGCCCCCGCCGGGGAACAGGAAACCGTGCCCAGCCGCCCCTATCCCTTTTTTCTGGCCTCACCGCTGGAGCTGGAGGAGGGGCTTGCCGAAGGCGGCAGCCCCCTGCCCGGGCCCGCAAGCGCCTGGCTGGTGGAGTGGAAATTCGACGGCATCCGTGGCCAGCTGATCCGCCGCGACGGCCAGGGGTTCCTGTGGAGCCGCGGCGAGGAGCTGATCAACGCCGCCTTTCCCGAGCTGATCGCCGCAGCCGCTGCCCTTCCGAACGGCACCGTGCTCGATGGCGAGATCCTGGTGTGGCCGGCCGATGCCGCCCAGCCAGCGCCCTTCGCCCAGCTGCAGCGGCGCCTGGGCCGCAAGGCGCCGGGCAAGAAGCTCCTGGCCGATTGTCCGGCAGCCTTCGTGGCCTACGACCTGCTGGAGCAGGGGGGCGAGGACCGGCGCCCGGCACCCCTGAGCCAGCGCCGCGCCGCCCTGGAGGCCCTGATCCCGCAGCTGGCAGAGGCGACACCCACCCCTGGCGCCGGGCTCCTGCGCCTCTCCCCCCGCCTGGCGCTGGAGGGCTGGGAGCAACTGGAGCCCCTGCGCCAGCAAGCCGCCGCCGCCAGCGCCGAGGGGCTGATGCTCAAGCATCTCGAGTCGCCCTACCTGGCGGGGCGCAAGCGCGGCCACTGGTGGAAGCACAAGCGCGACCCTTACACGCTGGATGCCGTGCTGCTCTATGCCCAGGCCGGCAGCGGCCGCCGCGCCAATCTGTTCACCGACTACACCTTCGGGCTGTGGGATCGGGCCCCTGCTGCCGGCGATGGCAGCACGGGGGAGCCAGCTGCCACGAGCCCACCCCAGCTGGTGAGCTTCGCCAAGGCCTACTCCGGCCTCGACGACGCCGAGATCACCGCGCTCGACCGCTGGATCCGCAGCCACACCACCGAGCGCTTCGGGCCGGTGCGGGCGGTGCAGCCGCTGCAGGTGTTCGAACTGGCCTTCGAGGGTCTGCAGCGCTCCACGCGCCACAGGAGCGGCATCGCCGTGCGCTTCCCCCGCATCGCCCGCTGGCGCCACGACAAACCCTCCACCGAGGCCGACACATTGGCCAGCGCCCTGGCGCTGCTGGGTGAGTGAGCCGATGAGCCCAGCACAGACACGAACCTGACGGGGGGGGCTGATCCAGACCTACCGGGAGGAGCTGCAGGCTCGCATCACCAAGGCGTCCAGATGTCAATGATGCCGCCATTCGTTCGCAACCCACCTGCAAGAGGGCGGGAAAGACACAACCATGACCGAAATACACGTTTTCAAGAGCGGCCCGATGGGCGTCATCAGATCCGCCGACCTCCTGTAGAAGCCGCTACACGTGGATACCGGGTCCGATAAACACTGTTCGCCATGAACACAATGGTCTAAAAGCGCTAATGACAGCTAGACTCTTGTTTGCTGTGTGGAGGTGTTCACGAAAGGGAGCAGGGCCGGCATTGTGGTTTACAGAAACCATTCATTTAGCGTTTGAAGGATCGGAAGCCGGAGCAAGAATGCTTACTGTAGGATTAGTGGTATTCAGTTTTCCAATTGGCGATCCACTCCGCGCAAATTGGGAGCCTGCTTAGTAGAAAAGATCAAACATACAGGAATTCCTTAAATCAGGCTCGGACGGCCCCACGCGCTTATTTGTAACACAGTGAACACATCTTAGGCGGATCCGCATAAGATGCGGAGTCGTTCCCCTTGGAGGCATGAAATCCGTTGTGCCGCAAGCCTTCTGATGGCTGCAAGCCGTGCGAGAG
>JBJTUJ010000124.1:0-3249 GCA_046080685.1 Cyanobium sp.
GACAGCAGTGTCTGGACTCACCACGCGCCCGAAAGCCTCCTCAGTGGGCGGCAGCGCACTGCCGAAGGCACCCAGCAGCTGGCCGCTGTTGTTGACGATGAAGTTATTGCCGTAGCGGAAGGCAAAGCTGTTGTCGATCTGCTTGTCGTTGTCGAGGGTGACATCAAGGATCTTCACCGAAAGGGCCACCTGGCGCTGGCGCAGATCGAGCTGCTTGAGATATTGCTCAGCAACGGCCACCAGCGCGGGGCTGCCCACCAACGTGATCGTGGAGAGGCGGGAGTCGCTGGTGGCCTGCAAGCCCACCAGGGGGCCACTGGAGGCGCCATAGGCCTCCACCGACGTCTGGGTGCCGCCCACGGTGGTGGCGGAATTAGGCCCGCCCTGCACGGCCTGAGTCTGGGCCACCCCCTGGGTGACGGCGGTGGTGATGGTGTTGGTCTTGGTGACCATGGCGCCCAGATTGGCCAGGTAGTCGGCGGCGGAGTTGGATGCCACCTGATTGAGCCGGTACACCTTCGAGAGCTGGGCACCGAAGCTCTTGCCCAGCACCTTGGGCCCGGCGAAGATCGTGTTGCCGTCACGCCTGCCCTGGATGCCGGCCGCCATTAGGGCCGAATTGATCGCACGGCCGTAGTTCTCATTGCGGAAGCTGATCGAGATCGGCCGGGAGAGGGCGGCGGCGGTTGCTGCGGCCTGCCCAGACGGTGACTCGTCGACATAGACGAAGCCGTACCCCCCCACGCGGCTGAGGGCCATCAGCACGTCCTTGGCCGGCGCGTTCTTGAGGGTCATCGTCACCGGCGGGCCACTGACGTTCACGTAGCTGGGGTTGGCGATCATCATCGTGCCCACCGCCATGTCGCCCACCGGCGGCGCCACAGCCCGGGCCTGCAGCGGCGGTGCGTACTGCTGCTGGGCCACCCGGCCCGGCTCGCGCAGGTTTGGCCGCAGGGACTGCAGCGAAGGCTGCACCGGCGCCGGGAAGGTGATGATCAGATTCACCCCATCGGCGCTCACCAGCGGCCGGTTCACCTGGAAGCCGGGCACGGGGGTGACCGCCAGGCGGTAGGCCGTACCGGCCCCATCGATGTCGATGCTCTGCAGCCCCGCCTCCGGCAGGGAGAGCCGCTGCGGGCCGCGCCGCAACACCGACGGCACCGAGGTGGTGAGACGGCCCTGCCAGACGCTGCCGCTGAGGTTCTGCTGCAGCTGGGGAGCGGTGCCCACCCCTTCGATCACCAGCTCCACCGAATCCGGCAGCCGCCGCACCTTCATCTGCAGGGGACGGCTGCCCGGAGGGATCACCACAGACGTCCCTCCCTGGGTCTGGGCCTGAAGGCTGGGCGGCGCCAGGGCCGGAGCGATCAGCAGGGAGGCCAGCAGAAGCGAAGCGCAGCGGCAGGGGCGGAGGGTTCGATGCATGCTGCGCTGGCGCAAGGGACCCGCCACCCAGGAGACCGGCGCATGGTATGGGGAATCAACGGCAATCACCATGCCGCAAAGGCCAGGCGCAAGGCCGGAAGCGGCCCGCTCAGCGGGGCGGTGTCGCTGGGACAGGTGGCGGGGCTGGGGCCGCGGCAGGCGGTGCGCCGGCCGGTGGGGGGGCAGCAGCGGCGGTTGCGGGGTTCGCCTCCGGCAGCTTGGTGTAGAGGCTGAAGGCCAGCTTCAACACCACCTCAGGCAGCTTGCTGATGCCCTTCGGATCCACGGTCTTGGGTTCATCGAGGCTCAAGCTGAGGTCGTTCTGGACCACCAGGATGCTCAGCGCCTCCACCCGGCGCAGGAAGGCCAGCAGGGCGGGGTAGGAGCCCCGGGCCGCCATCAGCACCGTGCGCCGCTGCAAACCCTCGATCTCGATCGGATCTCCGGGCGCCAAAGCAGCAGACGGCGTGGCAGGTGCAGCCGGTGCATTGGCACCAGACAGGGGCTGGCCGGCGGGTGCGGGCGTGGCCGCGGGATTCGCCCGAGCCGCCGGCGGCGGCGCCGCAGCGACACCGGCCTGGGGCTCGTAAAGATCAAGCCGCACACCGGTTGCCCGGGCCTCCCGATCCAGCATCGCCAGGAAGGTGGCCGGGTCGCCCTGGCCGACGACCAGCTCCACGAGCCGCGCCTTCTGGGCTTCTCCCTTCTCCTCATTCTGATCCAGCACCTTCAGCTGGCCGCGCAGCAGCGTCACCTCCTCGCGCAGGGCCTCCAGCTGACGCAGACGCTCGGCATCCTTCTGGAAGGCCAGCCACTGGGGGATCAGGAGCGATCCCGCCAGCAGGGCTGCCACCAGGCCCCCGGCGGCCACAGGCGCCAGGAACCAGATCCGGCGCAGCAGCCGGGCCGAAACCCGTGGCGCATTCTGCTGGAGATTGGTCATGGCATCAGCCCTTCCGACTGCACCAGCTGAAACCGCCTGGCCATGCCATCGGCCCCGAGGCGCTTCATCAGGTTCAGCTGCTCCTGGGGCTGGAGCCTGGCGAACGTCGCTTTGATGGAGAACACCACCGGCGGTGGCAGACCCCGCCGCCGCCGGGGGTCCTCGGGGGTGGTGGCCTGGTTCTCGCGTTCCAGCTTGTCGAGCACCACCTGGTCGCCGATCAGGAAGGGCGAACGCTTCAGATCCAGCTGCATGGCGTTGATCCGGGCAAAGGCCAGCGGGTCATCGGCGCGGCCTCGGACCACGAGCTTCTCTTCCCCTGCGGCTGCGCTCAGCAGCTGAACGCCTTCGGGCGTGCGCAGCTGCAGCTCGGAGAGCAGCGCCGAGCTGCTGCGCACGCTGGTGAGCTTGTCCGTGAGGCTGCGGTTGGTGGCCAGCAGCGCCTGCACCCGTACCTGCCGGGCCTGCAGCTCGACGCGCAGGGCGTTGGCCTCGCCTTCGTACTTCTCCAACTCGCCCATGCGGGCCTTCACCACCTGGTGGCTCACGAACACCAGGGCGATGGCCGCCAGCACGGTGCCCACGCCCGCGGCTGCGATCAGAGCCCCCTGGCGCAGCAGGGAGGGTCGATCGGCCAGCGCGGCCGCCAGCGAATCGACCCCAAGGCGCTGCCGACGCTGCCGCAGCAGATCCAGCACCGGCCGCTGCAGGCTGGTCATCGCTTGTTCTCCTGCACCGCAAGCCCCTTCAGCACCAGCGACCCGTAGGGTTCGCAGGGCACCACCTCGGCGGTGGTGCCGAGGTCGTCCTCGAGGCCAGGGGGCAACCGGAACGAGGAGGCCAGCAGCAGCCGCACCCGCCGGGCCTGGGGATCGCGGCGC
>JBJTUJ010000125.1:0-12245 GCA_046080685.1 Cyanobium sp.
TCATGGCGGGTGGCCAGGAACGGATCGCGCTGCTGGCCTTCGGCCGCACTGGCCAGGTCCTGAAGCTGGGTCTCGAGGGTGTCCAGCAGGGCAGCGGCGCGCTCGCGCTGCTCGGCGGGGAAGCTGCTGAGGATCGCGCCGCGGCGGGCAGCCAGCAGCGACTGGCTGCGGCGAACGCCGCCGGACAGGGCGCTCCAGCGCTTGGCCCGCAGGTCGTCGCTGGTGGCCTCGAGCCGGTGCTGGAGATCCTGCAGGTCGCCCTGCTCGATCGGCAGGGCGTTGCGCAGCAGGGCCGCGGGATCGGTGACCGCATTGCCCTGGGGCAGGGCCGCCCGGGCGGGGATGGCCGGCACCACCACGAGCACCAGGGCCAGCACCAGGCCCGTCAGCAGGGCGGCCAGGGGATGGAGGACGCCCGCGGCGGCTCCGGCGAAGGCTGTCGGTCTCCGGTCCATGGCCCGCATCCGAGTGACTGAGCGGACTCTGGCACGAGAGCACCGCCGCTGCCCGGCCTGAACCCCGGGGTTCCCCAGGTAGCCAGACGTACAATCCCCCGATTCGTCCGACCCGCCGGAATGATCTCCAGCAACGACTTTCGCACCGGCACCACGATCGAACTGGATGGCCAGGTCTGGCGAGTCGTCGAGTTCCTGCACGTCAAGCCCGGCAAGGGTTCGGCGTTCGTGCGCACCAAGCTGAAGGCCGTGCAGAGCGGCAACGTGGTGGAGAAGACCTTCCGCGCCGGCGAGACCGTTCCCCAGGCTCTGCTGGAGAAGGCCACCCTCCAGCACACCTATATGGAGGGCGACGACTACGTGTTCATGGACATGGCCTCCTACGAGGAGACCCGCCTCACCGCTCCCCAGATCGGTGACGGCCGCAAGTACCTCAAGGAGGGCATGGAGGTGAGCGTCGTCTACTGGAACGGCAAGCCGCTGGAGGTGGAGCTGCCAAACTCCGTGATCCTCGAGGTCACCCAGACCGACCCTGGTGTCAAGGGCGACACCGCCACCGGCGGCACCAAGCCCGCGATCGTGGAAACCGGTGCCCAGGTGATGGTGCCCCTGTTCATTTCGATCGGCGAGAAGATCAAGATCGATACCCGCAGCGACAGCTACCTCGGCCGGGAGTCCTGATCGCCATGCAGCTCGACCACGACCAATTGCGTCAGTTGCTGGCCCTGCTGGGTGACAGCGACATCCAGGAGTTGAAACTCGAAGGCGACGATTTCCGCCTCGAGGTGCGCCGCAACCTGCCGGCCCCCGCCCCGCTCGCCGTGCTCCCGGCCCCGCTCCCGGCGGCGGTGCCTCAGCCGGCGCCCGTTCCCGCTGCTGCCCCGGCGGCGCCTTCGGCCCCCCCGCCGGCCGCGGCTGCCGCCCGCAGCGATCTGCAGACGATCACCGCACCCATGGTGGGCACCTTCTACCGCTCGCCGGCTCCGGGCGAACCACCGTTCGTGGACGTGGGGAGTCGCGTCGCCGTCGGCCAGCCGGTGTGCATCCTCGAGGCCATGAAGCTGATGAACGAACTCGAAACGGAGTTCAGCGGCGAGGTGGTGGAGATCCTGGTGGAGAGCGGAACGCCGGTGGAGTTCGGCCAGGCGCTGATGCGGATCCGGGCGGTCTGAACTCCGTCGCCGGCCAGCCCAGTTCGCGGGCCGCGGCAATCGCCGCCACCATGCTGTCCGGCCGGGCGAGTCCCCGGCCGGCGATCGCGAAGGCGGTGCCATGGTCGGGGGAGGTGCGCAGGAACGGCAGCCCCAGGCTGGTGTTCACGGCCGCGTCGAAGGCCAGCAGCTTCACCGGGATCAGCCCCTGATCGTGGTACAGGGCCAGGTAGCCGTCAGGCCCGGTGCCTTCCCCGCGCCAGGCGGCGGCGGCCTCCAGCCAGCAGGTGTCAGGCGGCAGTGGTCCCTCCAGCACCACGTCCGGATGCTCGGCCCGCCAGGCCTCCAGGCAGGGAATCAGCCAGTCCTGCTCCTCCAGTCCGAGCCGCCCCTCCTCGCCCGCATGGGGGTTGAGCCCGGCCACCACCAGCCGGGGCTTTGCCTGGAAACGACGGCAGAAGCGCAGCAGCACCTCGAGCTTGCCGCGCACCCGCTCCGGCGTCAGGCTTGCCGGCACCGCGGCCAGAGGGATGTGGGTGGTGGCCAGCAGCGTGTTCAGCCGCCAGCGGCCGGCAGGGGAGTTGGCGGTGAAGAGCATCGAGGCCTCATTAACGCCCGCCAGTTCCGCCAGCCGTTCGGTCTGACCGGGATAGTGATGGCCGGCCAGGTGCCAGCCGGCCTTGGCGATCGGGGCCGTCACCAGCGCGTCGCAGCTGCCGTCGAGCACCAGCTCAGCGGCCCGGGTGAGCCAGCGGAAGCCGGCCTCCCCCGCCGTCGCTCCGCTCTCGCCCGGTCGCACCGACGCCCCCAGGGGCAGATCGAGCACCGTGAGCTCCGCCGGGTCGGCCAGGGGACCCGGCGCCAGGGCCTTGAGCAGGTGATGCTGCTCCTCGAGCCAGCGGCGGCAGCCCACCAGCACCACCGTGCCCGGTTCGGGCGGGAATGACGCAAGGGCCCGCAGGGTCACCTCCGCCCCGATCCCGGCCGGATCCCCCAGGCTGATGGCGATGCTGCGCGCCCCCCTGGGGTGCGGTAGAAGGGGAGAACAGGGATGGACGTCGGCCATGCTGCGCTGGTTGATCGTGGGGTCGCTGCTGGTCGGGATGGGGATCGGCTTCCGCAGGGGCTGGATCCAGGTGAAGTGGGAGAAGATGGCCGTCGACGCCAACCTGCCCTTCCTTGCCGATCCGGGTCAGCCGCTGCGCTGGCTGGGTGATCAGTAGCCCGATCCGGAGGCGCCTCCGGCCGGGGATCAGAACGGTGGAGCCGCTGCCATCTCCTCGGCCAGACTGGCGCGGAATCCTTCCCGGTAGGTGGGATAGCGCAGCCGGTAACCGAGTTGCTCCCGCAGCAGGCGGCTGCTCACGCGCCGGTTCTCGCTCCAGAAGCTGCGGGCCATCGGGCTGAGGCTGGCTTCGATCTGCCCATAGCGCTGGGCCGGCGGCAGCGGCAGGCCCAGCAGGTGGGCGGCGAAGCCCAGGGTCTCGCTGGAGGGGCAGGGTGCGGCGTCGGCCACGATCAGGGTGTCGGGTCGGCGGCTGGCCGGCAGGGCGAGGTTGTGCAGCACGGCCCCCACGATGTCGTCCACGTGGATGCGGCAGAACACCTGACCGCGCTTGTGCACCAGCCGTGCCGTGCCGTCCCGCAGGCTGGCGAACGGGGTGCGGTTGGGGCCGTAGATCGCCGGCAACCGGAACACCTGCAGCGGCAGACCGCGAGCGCGCCAGGCCTGCTCACAGGCGAGCCGGGCCCGGCTGCGGCCGAGCCCCGGCGCGGGCACACTGGATTCGTCCACCCAGGCCCCGCCGGTGTCCCCGTACACCCCGGTGGTGGAGAGGTAGCCCACCCAGCGCAGCGGCAGTTCGGCCAGCAGGCTGCCGAGATGGGTGAGCACCGGATCGCGGCCTTCGCTGTCCGGCGGGATCGTCACCAGCAAATGGGTGACGCCCCGGAGGGCATCGGCGTCGGGGCGAAGGCCCCGGGCAGGGTCGAAGGCCAGCCAGGGCAACGGTCCGGCGGCAGCCTCCGCAGGCTGGGGGGCCAGCCGGTGGGTCACCGTCACCGCCACGCCGGAGCGGGCCAGCGCGTCGGCACAGCGACGGCCGCTGTAGCCGCCGCCGAAGACCACCATCCGCCCGATCCCGGCGGCCGCGGCGGGGGGGAGGTTGACAGCCGCCGCCTCCATGAGTACACATGTATCACTCGTCATTGCCGTTCCATGGCCCTCCATGCCGTCACTGGGTCCGATGTCGCCCTGGGCTCCGCCTTCCGTTCGGTTGCCGTTCCCGCACGCACCGTCTTTGCCCATCCGGTTCTCTCTACTCCAGCCGTGCTGCTGCCGGTGGAGCTGGTCGCCGGCGGTGGCTCCGTCCCCGCCGCCTTCAGGCAGCGCCACCGCCGGGGGGTGGCTCGCCACCACCGGCCGGTCACGGCTGCGGCCTGCACGCCCGGCGTTCCCCTTCTGCTCACGGCCGCACTCGTGTTGATGGCGGTGCTGGTTGCTCCCGAGCGCCCTGGGGATCAGGAGGCCATCTGCCAGCGCCACAACGGCGTGGCTGCCTGTCGCGTCTGGTGAGGGTCGCGCCGGCCGGATCCGCGGGCCGCTGAAGGCGCCTCCCCCGCGGCCGGGGGCGTCACCCACTCCAGCAGGCGCATGGCCAGGCGCAGATCCCCTTCGGTCCAGGCGCGCAGGGCCATCGCCCGCCGAGGGTCGTAGAAGGCCTGGCGTCGATACCAGCTGAACACCTCGCTGTCTCCCTTGGCGCCGTTGCAGCCGAGGCAGGCCGGCACGCAGTTCTCGGTCACGCTGCCGCCACCGCGGCTGCGGGGATGCACGTGGTCGATGGATTCGGACGGGGCTCCGCAGTAGAGGCAACGGCGGCCGGTGAAGCCGTGGAGGGAGCGCCGCCAGTGCCGGTCGCGCAGTTTGGGGCAGAGATCCTCAAGGAACACTCCATCCCTGGCCTGCATCGAAGCGCCTCGATTGGCGGAAGTTTGCCCCGGGTGCCAGGGGTGTCAATGTGTCGAGGGCAGCACTTTGGCGTCTTGGCGGGATCGCTGGTGCAGATGCGGCTCGGGCCCACCGGCCTGATCGAGGTGGTGAGCCCGTTCGATGCCGTCACCCAGGCCCAGCTGCGCAGCGTGCGGCCCGCGGGGCGCTGGCTGAGCCGTCGCGGCTGCTGGGAGTTTCCGCTGGAGGCCGCCGCCGCCCTGGAGCGGCAGCTGGGGGCGCGGTTCCCGGTCAGTGAGGAACTGCAGCGCTGGCTGGTCTGGCTGCGGCAGCCCCTGCCGCCCCTGCCGCCCCATCGCCAGCTCGTGGCGGCGGCTGAGCCAGGCACCCCCCTGATCGACGGTCGCCGCCTGTTCGCCCACCAGCGCGCCGCCGTCCGCTGGCTGCTGGCCCGCCGCGGTGCCGTTCTCGCCGATGCGATGGGTCTGGGCAAGACCCTCTCGACGCTCGTGGCCGCCCGTGGGATGGTGCGCTGCGCCGACTGCCGCGTGGTGGTTGTGGCGCCGGCCGGTCTCCATGCGCACTGGCGTCAGGAGTCCCTGGCGCTGGGCCTGCGGCTGGAGCTGCACAGCTGGGCCCGGCTGCCGCAGGAGCTGCCGGAGGCCGGGACGGTGCTGATCGCCGACGAGGCCCACTTCGCCCAGTCCCTGGCGGCGGCCCGTACGCGGGCGTTCCTGCGTCTGGCGCGCCACCCGCGGCTGCGGGCCGCCTGGCTGCTCACCGGCACACCGATGCGCAACGGCCGGCCGGTGCAGCTGTTCCCGCTGCTGGCGGCGATTGGCCATCCCCTTGGACACGACCAGCAGGCCTTCGAGGAGCGCTACTGCCAGGGCCACTGGCGGGAGCAGGCCGGACGGCGGGTGTGGGAGGCCCGGGGGGCCAGCCATCTGGAGGAATTGCAGCGCCTGGTGCGCCCTCTGCTGCTGCATCGCCGCAAGCAGCAGTGCCTCGACCTGCCCCCGAAGGAGCGGAGGCTGGTCATGGTGCCGCTGGAGGGCGGGGCGGCCCGGGGCTTCGAACGCCGGCTGGATGCCCGGGTGGCCGACTACCGCCGACGGGCTTTCCGGGGCGAGGTGCGCCGGGATGCGGAGCTGCTGGCTGTGCTCACGGCCCTGCGTCAGATCGGCTCCCACTACAAGGTGCCCATGGCTCTGGCACTCGTGCGGCAGCTCCTGTCCGATGGGGAGGCGGTGGTGGTGTTCACCGCCTTCGTGGCCACGGCCCGTCGCCTGCACCGCCAGTGCGGCGGCGACGAGCGGGCCGTCCTGCTCACCGGCGCCGTGCCACCCCCGCGCCGCCAGCCGCTGGTGGATGCCTTCCAGGCGGGACGACGTCCGTTGCTGGTGGCCACCTATGGCACCGCGGGTCTCGGCTTCACCCTGCATCGGGCCCGTCACGTGGTGCTGGTGGAACGCCCCTGGACCCCCGGCGACGCGGAGCAGGCGGAGGACCGCTGCCACCGCATCGGCATGGTCGCCGGCCTCACCAGCCACTGGCTGCAGCTGGGTGCGGCCGATGCCCTGGTGGATGACCTGATCGCCGACAAGGCGGAACGGATCGCCCGGGTGCTGGAGAGCTCCGGGGAGCGGTGGCGGCGCCGGGCCCTGCCGGAGCAGGTGCGCCGCTTGCTCGACAACTGGTGAATGGGAGAGGTTCGCTTCAGCGTGCCGGTGACTCCGCAGCTGCTCCTTCGCCGCTGCTGCAGGCGGCCTGCCTCAGCTTCAGCTCCTGGGCCAGCATCGGATCGAGCCGGCCGGGCGGCACCGCCTTGGCCAGCTTCACCGCCGCGGCGATGTCGCGGCAGGCGGCCTCGTCATCCCCGTCGAGGGTGTGCAGCAGGAAACGGTCGTTGAGAGGCTCGGGATCGCGGGGGAAGGCGGCCACCACGCGGTCGCAGCGGCGCTTGGCATCGTCGATGTCGTCCATGCGCACATTCCTCAGGCAATCGTCGGCCGTGAGCCGACGCTGGGGCAGCGGTTCCTCGGCACAGCCCGCCAGGAAGACGACGGTCAGGGACAGGGTCGCCATGACCAGACCAAGCAGCCGGCGGCCGGTGCGATCAGTTGCCGTAGCGCTCACTGCGGGTCATGCCACCGGACCCCCCAGGACTAACACCCGGCGGATCGGTCGGGATGGTGGTGGCTCCGGTAGCGGCCGGGACCATCAGCACGCGGCGGTTGTAGAGATCACCGAGGTAGCGGCCGCAATCGGGGTAGGCGCCGGGGTTCTGCACCACGGACTCCGTGATCATCACCGCCCCGTTCTCCGGCGAGGTCTTGAACAGGCTGGCGCTCTGGCGCTTGATCAGGGCGTAGGCGGCGGCCCAGCTCACCTCATGGCTGTTGCCGTTGTTGCGCATGAAGCAGTAAATCTGGGCTCCCTTCGCACCGGGGCTTTTGTCGACGGTGTCCTGTGCCCGGACGGCCGGACCGGCACTGAGGGCCGCCAGGGCAAGTCCGGCTCCGACCCAGCCCTGCCAGAGGCGGCGGCGCCCTGTGGGGCCGGTGAGCCGGGTGCGGGAAACCATCGGGACTGGGTCGGAACGCGGGTCTCAAGGTATCGATCCCCGCTCCCCTGTCCAGGGTGGCGCGGACCGGCGAGCCGGGGGGACGGGCCCTCAGCCGCTGGGCGGGGCACCCCCGGCCGGCAGCACCAGTCGAACCACCACGGGCAGCACCACCAGCACGGTGATCAGGCGCACCGCGTGCAGGGCGGCCACGGCGGCGCCCACCCCGTATTCGGCGCCCACCAGGCTCATGCCGCTGATCCCCCCGGGTGCGGCTCCCAGCAGCGACACCAGCGGATCGATGCCGAGCAGGCGGCTGCTCCACAGACCCACCACCAGGCCGGTGGCCACCAGGGTGAGGGTGATCAGCAGGGCCGGCCGCCAGAGGCGGCCGAGTTCGAGAGCCGTGGCGGCCGTGAGACCGGTGCCGATCACGGTGCCGATCGCGATCTCCAGCAGCGTGCGGGTGCCGGTGGGCCACTGGGCGATCTCCAGCCGGCCGGACATGCTCACCAAGCCCGCACCCAGCAGGGCCCCGGCCAGGGGAGCGGCGGGAATCCCGGTGCGCAGGGCCAGCAGGCCCCCGCCCAGGCCGGCCGCGAGGTAGATCACCAGGTGCCAGGGGAAGGTCATCGGTGGCTCCAGCCCGCATCCGCCATGCGCGGCCAGTCTGGGAGATCACCGCCGCTGCGGGTTGAGGCCGGCTGTCTCCTGTGTTGTCATGCCGGCAACCGCACCGCCTCAGATGACCTCCGCTTCGGTTTCCTTCCGGATCACCCGCAACACCCACGACCTTGCTGAGACCATCCACGCTCTCTCCCAGCGGCTGGTGAGCCTCGAGCAGCGGCTGGCAGCGATTGAAGGGGAACTGGCCGCCCGCGAGCAGGACGACGAGGTAGGGGATCCCGACCAGCTCGAGAGCCTCGATAACGTGGAGCGGCTGCTGCGGGACTGCCGTGACCTGCTCGAGAGCGAGCCCACGACTGCCTCCATCTCCAAGGTGAACCTGGACGATGACGACGTTCCGTACATCTCTGCCGCCTGACAACGTCTCGCGCCCCCTGGCGCGGGGTGGCAACATGGAAAGAAAGCAGATGATGGCCTACCCCACTTCCCCGTCTCCTGCATCCTCCTCCCACCTGCCCGGCCGGGGATCCCGCGTCGAGGCCAGCGAACACCAGCTCGAGAAGCTGGAATTCGCGCTGGCGGTGGCCCTCACCCGCGGCGATACCTCCCGTACCGCCTGGCTGAGGGAGCAGATCGCCGCCCTCGGTGGCAATCACGAGGAACCCGGCACCTGAAGTCCCCCTCCATGACAGGAACGAGCACCCTGCCGTCCCCATCCGCCCGTCCCGTTCCTCCCCGCTCCTTTGCAGGGTCTGCCTCCGCATCGGATCCGGAGCGGCGCCAGCACCTGCTGGAGCGGGCCACAGCCCTCGACGCCAGTGCGAAGGCAGCGGCCGAGCGGGGCGACACCGATGAAGCAGCCCGTCTGATCCTCGAGTCTCTGGAGTGCGAACGCCGGGCCGGCGGGCTCGGCCCCCAGGTGCTCCAACTGATCAAGCCCCGGGGCTGAAGACCTTCCCCGCACTGGGTAGAAGCACTCAAACTCATCGCTTAGTTGCCGGGATCACAGTTCCGACATGCTTTTGGTGCCTGGATGGTCCTTTCCTTGGGATCGCCATGTCCTCCCTCGCCTGCGGCTATCGCAACGGCAGCCCAGATCTGCTGGTGCTGCGCTGCCTCGGCCCCGACACCGTTCATCTCGAGCGGGTGGTGTTCCCCTTCGAACTGCTCACCTTTCACTGCCCGTCGGTGAGCGAGGTGCAGATCTGGCGCTGCTCCGGCACACCAGGCCGGCGGGGCCGCGGCGGAGGGGGTCCTCCGCAGGAGGAGTTGGTGGAAGTGCTTTCGGCGGAGGCGTTGCGCCTCGAGGGCGAGGGTCCGGGCCTGCCCGGCCTCCTGGAGGCGCCGGCTGCCGACCTGCGCCGCCGCTATGCCGAGGATCCCAGCGAGCCGATCCGTCGCCACCTGGCCGCCCACGAGCGCCTGGCGGCCACCTGGGGGCGCGAGCGGATCGTGCGGGGCTGACGCAGAGTGCGGTGGGCGGCCTAACGCCTTAAGGTCGGCCGTATTTACGTTCTCCATGGCCCTGCTTGCCCGGCTGCTGAGCGTCGGTATCGGTTCCCTGCTCCTGGCGTCAGCGGCCTCGGCCCAGGAGCTCGTGCCGATCACCCTCGACGAGGCGCTGGCACAGGCCGAGGTCGCCGCTCCAGCCCCCTCAGGAGCCGCCGATCCTCCGGCGGCGGGCACACCGCCAGCGGCGGATGGCAAGGCGGAGTCCCCCTGGGCCGGCACCGTGGAGCTGTATGGCTTCGCGCCGATCCGCACCACCACCAGCACCACGATCAACGGCTTCACCGCAGACGCGGACTTCAGCCTGGGTCAGGCCCTGCGCGCACTCACCGCTGCCGTTGCCGTGCGGGGCAGCGTCGAGTACGGCCGGGTGGGTCTGATGACCGACCTGAGCTACACGAGTGTCCGGGGCGAGAAGGCCACCTCCCTCCCCTCCGGGCGCGAGGCGATCGTGGGTCTGCTGCGTCTTCAGGATCGCCGGCCCCTGCTGGCGAGGCTTCAGCTCCGCGATCGGGTGGACCGTCTCGATGGGCTGCAACTGGCAGCCCTGCGGGAGCGGTTCGGCGATCGGCTGGATGGTCGGCTCAGGGAGCGGTGGTCCTCCCGTGACCGGCGTGCCCTCCAGGCCCTGGCCGGACTCTCGAACCGGCAGATCGCCCGCAGCCTGAACAGCACCATCGACAGCCAGCAGGGTCTGTACGACATCGCCCTGCGCTACCGCTTCGGGGAACGGGAGCGGGCCGTGGCCTGGCCTGGCGCCGTCACGGTGGTTCCCTATGCCGGGGTCCGGATCGTGGATGTGGGGATGACGATCAGCAATGCCCTCCAGCGTGGCTCCTTCCAGCTCCGCAGCCGCACCGATTCGTTCGGCCAGCCCTATGCCCAGGCGCTGTTCGGCACCTGGGGACAGGTGTTCGTCACCCCCCGCCTGCGCCTGTTCGCCCGCGGCGATGTGGGAACGACGGGTGGTGGGTCGGGCAGCGACCTGTCGGCCAATGCCCAGCTGGGCGTGGGCTACGCGGTGGGCAATTCCACCCAGCTCGATCTCTCCTGGCGCTATCTCCATCTCGACCGCGACAACGGCCAGAGCCCCCGAAGTGCCTATCTGATCAATCAGAACGGCGTTGAACTCGGGGTGAAGTTCTTCTTCTGAGCTCGACCCAACCGTGTGGTCACTGACGATCACCGCGAGCCGATGCCGGCCATCCGGGCCACAATGAACCGGGATCGGCTGAACCCCTGACCTGAACTCCGGAACCGATGTCCACCGTCGACTGGCTCTCGGTGCTCCATCCCGCCCTGGCGGTGGTGCTCGTCTACCCGTTGATCGGGATGACGATCCGCCTCGGGGTGCAGACCCGTTCACGGCGGGTGGACAAGGCCAAGCTCCCTCCCACCACCGGCCGGGATCACGCCGACCTCGGCAGTTGGCTGGCGGCGGCGGTGGTGGGGATTGTCCTGGTGGCCCTCACGGTGGTGATCGCCACCAAGGGGGATCCCGGCAGTTTCGAGGGCGGCACCTCCCGGGCCCTGACGCTGCTGCTTGTCTTGATCGGCACCATTGCGTCGCTGGTGGCCCTGTGGCGGGTGCGGGCCAAGGCCTACCGGCTGATCTTTGCCCTGCTCACCTGGATCGGCGTTTTGGGGCTGGGTGCGCAGCCTGAGGTGTTCCGCCTCAGCGACAACCCGCTCAGCGGCGAGTTCTGGACCTCTCACTACTGGGCCGGGGTGGCCGTGGTGGGGCTGATGTTGTTTTCGCTGGGGGCCCGGCCGGAGATCCTCAAGGAGCCGCGTCTCCGGCGCCTGCATGTCAGCGCCAGTGTGCTGGCCGCCGTTCTGTTCACGCTGCAGGGCATCACCGGCAGCCGTGATCTGCTCACGATTCCGCTCAGCTGGCAGAAAACGTTTCTCGGAGCCTGCAACTGGAGCGAGATGCGGTGTCCGCCGCCGCCCAAGGCCCCGGCCCTGCCAGGTTCACCCTGAGGCCTGGGGGCGTTTCGCCACCATTGATCAGAAGATCGGCGCGGATGTGGTGGCCACGGCAAGCTGCGCTCAGGTTGGCGTCATGGAATCCAATTCAACGGCGGCTGCTGAACGGCTGCTGCGGGAAGACCCCCCAAGCAGGACCAGGGCGTTCTGCTTCAGCCATGTCCTGCTGAGGGCATAGTCGGGGCAGTGGCGTTCCACCAGCTGCCAGAACGGCTTGGAGTGGTTGGCATGCACCAGATGGCACAACTCATGGATCACCACGTAATCCACAACGGGGTGCGGCGCCTTGATGATGGGCCAGTTGAACACCACGCGGCCGTGCTTGTCGCAGGATCCCCAGCGGGAACGAAAGGCACGCACGCTCACCCCAGCGGGTGACACGCCGATCTGCCGGGCGTAGCGATCGGCTTTGTGCTGCAGGCGCTCCAGGGCACGGGAGCGATACCACTGCTCCAGGTCGTAGCGGATCCGTGCCCCCCGCTGCTCCCCCACCTCATTCGGGCGAACGGTGGCCCTGAGGATTCCGCCTGACAGGCACACGCCCACCGCGTGCCCCTCCTGCACCTTGAGGCGGTAGTGGCGGCCGAGATAGGGAAACGATTCGCCGCTCACCAGCTCCCGTTGGCGCGGCGGCGGCAGGAGTTGGATCTCTGCCACCTTGGAGCGGATCCAGGGGCGTTTCTGCTGCAGGATCGCCGCCACCCGCTCATCCCCCAGGTGCTGCGGCACCCGCACCTGCAGCTCCGAGCCCACGATGTGCAGCGCGGCGGTGCGACGGATTGAGCGCAGCACCGCCACCCGCAGGCCCAGCAGCTCCTGAGGGATGGCGCTCACCGGAAGTGCTCTTCTGTCAGGCGACATCGAAAACTGAGCCACCTGGCAGCCGATCAACAGAGCGAACCAGCGGCGCTGGCAGGCGGTGACAACGACGGCGAGCCGAGCCATCCAGAGTGGCCATCGACCGCTGGTGTGGGCTTTGGCGTGGCCCAGGCCAGTCC
>JBJTUJ010000126.1:0-2629 GCA_046080685.1 Cyanobium sp.
TCGACCTGGATCCAGCGCTGGTCGTTTTCGCTGGCGCTGGCAACGGACGGGGTGAGCCCACGGATCAGGGCGGAGAAGCGCTCGCCCTCATCGCCGGCGGTGTCGTTGCTGCCATTGAGGCGGTGATCGAGGGCATGGCCGAGTTCCTCGAGCAGCACGGCCTCGATCTGGGGGGCGCTGGAGGTGGCGAGCTAGGAGCGGTTGAGAACGATCGCTTCCGCCCCGTTGGGGCCGGCCGAGGTGTAGCCGCCGAGGGCGCCGGCCATGGCGGCACCATCAAGCAGCGTCAGCTCCAGGCGTAGCGGGCTGCTGCTGAGGCTCTGGCGCAGGCCGGCGGCGCGCTCGCCGTTGGCCCCGAACACGCCGAGCAGCAGGGCATCGAAGCCGGCGGCATCGCTGAACCAGCCCTCCAGGCGGCGGCCGGCCCGGGTGAGTGCCTCGGCCAGGCTGGCCGGGAGCGGCAGCGGGCCTGCAAACGAGAAAGCGGCCATCAAGACGCCCCTGCTCAGCTAGCTGAACTGGACTAGACTAGGCCCTTTGATTGCCTCAACTATCGCTTCCAGGCTTTTCTTTACCCGCTTGCCTCAGAGCCACGGGAGCCAATCGTCTGCTCAAGGCCCGGAATCATCAACCGCGGGGCTGACAGGCACCAGCCCATCTCGTCGCTCCCCAGGGATTCAATCCCGGTAGCGCTCCTGATAGAAGCGCTCCAGATCGCCTACCGCCTGCAGCAGCGGTGAGCCCAGCGAGCCGGCGGTATCGGCGACGTGCCGGGCCAGGCCAAGGGTGACCACGCCGCGGGAGGGTTCGAGCGAGCCGGATTCGATCTGGCCGCGCAGCGATTGCAGCGCCGCCTGCAGCTTCGGGCCCTGCTGGGCATCGGCGCTGGCGGCAGCCGCCGCCCGGTCGATCAGGCCGAGAAATTCAGTGGTGCGGGCATCCATGGCGGCTCAGGGGCAGGAGAAGGGTTTAACGGTGAGGGGCGGGCCTTCGACCCAGGTGATCTGCGGATCCTTGGAGTTTTCGATGAACGTCTGCTGGCCGCCGCCCGGATAACAGGCTGAGGGAGCCTGGGGCGCCACCACCCCCTGGTACACCGCCGTACCGGCCGGGACGGTGACGCTGAGGCTGCGGGTGGCCTGATTGCCCCACTCCTGGTTGAGGGCCAGGCCGCGGATCACCTCGGTGTTGACGCTGAAGCGATCGGTGGTGAGGTAGCGGCCGTAGCGATTGCTGTCGCTGCTGAAGTAGCGGTAAAAGGTGGTGGGTTGGCTCAACACCACCAGGCTGCAGTTCGACTCCAGAAAGGTGACGGCCACATTGGCCGGCAGCGGGCAGGCCGGTGCGGTCTGCGGCGTTGTTGTCTGGGCCAGGGCGTCGCTGCCCAGCCAGGCGCCGCCCCCCAGCAAGAAGCCGCCCAGGGCCCGCAGGGCGCGGGAGCGAAGGCTTCGGCGCAGAGAAGCCCGATGGGCTGGCAACCGCGGGGCTCGCGTTGCTGGCGAGAAGCTTGTCATCCGAAACATGGGGTCATGAACAAGCGGTCGTCAGGAAAGAGGAGGTCTGTCCGACGACGCTCGCCGACGTTAGGCCCGATTTCTGTGCCCTGGGCATCTTCGTTTCCATGGCCACCTCCAGGATGAGGTGCGCAGCAGAATCGGCCTGGGTGTCGGCCATCACGGCAAGCCAGTGGTGCTGATGGCGCTGGCAACAAGCCATTGCTCATGGGCCAGATTCCACACGTTGTAGGTGCCCGACAGGCCGGAGAAGGAGCCGCTGAAGATCACCGTGCCGGCATTGCTCCAGGTGCCGTCGGTGACGCTGAGGCTGTCGCCGGCGTTGCCGCTGATCACCAGCTGCCGGCGCCGTTCGGTGGCCGGCAGGGCATAGCTGCCGCCGCTGCGGCCAAAGCCGGCGGCGGTGCTGGCGTTGAGCCAGTTGAAGCCGGTGAGGTCGTCGACATCGCGCTTGGCGAGCGAGAGGCTGTTGTTGCCGCTGCCGGTGAGATCAAAGATCTCGATTGAGCTGAGGCGTGAGGAATTGTTGGTGTTGACGGCCGATTGGTTGGCGACACTGGCGAGGTTGAAGGAGAGGCCGGAGCCAGCGAGGGCGATGGTGTCGATGCCGCTGCCGCCATCCACACGGGCCAGCTGGGCGGTGTTGCCGCCGGCCCCGAAGCGGTTGCGCAGGGCGGTGAGGTTGGAGCAGTTGATCACAAAGCGATCGTTGCCGGCGCCGCCGTAGAGCACATCAGCCCCGCCGCCACCGATCAGGGTGTCGTTACCGGCGCCGGCGGCAAAGGATTCTGCGGCCGTGGTGCCGCTGCGGCTGTCGTCGCCGGCGCTGCCGAGCCAGTCGAAGGCGGTCTGGGCAAAGGCGCCGGAGGTGGAGCCGAAGATCACGTAGCTGCGGCCGGCACTGTTGCCCGCTGCCGGATCGCTGCGATCGGCACCGACGAGGAGATCGGCGAGGCCATCGCCGTTGACATCGCCGGCACTGGCGACGCTGCGGCCGCTGTAGTCGCCAGCGGATTGGCCATTGATCACGAAGCCGCCCGTGCCATTGGCGATGGCGGAGAGATCGATGGCGGTGGTGGAGGTCTTTCCAAAGACCACATAGCTGCGGCCGGCGT
>JBJTUJ010000127.1:0-7725 GCA_046080685.1 Cyanobium sp.
TGCGCCTGCCACCGCGCGACATCGACGACGTGGTGGCCCAGCTGCTGCTGGAGCGCTGGCTGGGTCACCCCCTGAAGCGGGATGGAACGACCCGGCTCAGAACGATGCCCGGACGGTGAAGGAGTAGTCGCCCCCGGGCTCAAGTTCGTAGTCGGCCCGCAGCAAGAAGCGCAGCAGCGCGTCCTGGATCAGGGCCCGGCCCAGGGAGGGCTCCACGCTCAGCTCGCCGCGATCGAAGGCCCAGTGAAAGCTCCATTGGAAACCGCCCGCACTCACCTCGCCTTCCAGCAGGCACGGCCGGAAGCTGCGCCGCAGCACCCGCAGCTGGGCAGTGGTGGCAGGGAGGCGGGGCAAGACAGCGGCGGAAGGACGGGGAAACGCGTTCAGGATGCCGGCACGGGAGCGCGGAAACTGTTCAGGCGGTTGCCCGCCCGCTCCAGTCCCTGAAGCCGGATCAGATCCACCCCGGCCAGCACCTCCGCCAGCATGGCGTCGACCACGGGACGCTCCTCGCTGCAGAAACGACCGAGGACGTGGGAGACGGTGCGCTCACGCCGTTCGGCCGGCTGGTCGGCGGGGGCACCGATGCCGATCCGCAGCCGGGGGAACTCCTGGGTGCCGAGATGCTGGATGGTGCTTCGCAGGCCATTGTGGCCGCCGGCACTGCCCGAGGCGCGCAACCGCAGGCGACCGAGGGGCAGGTCCATGTCGTCGACGAGCACCAGAAGCTGAGCCGGGCTGAGCCGGAACCAGTCGAGGGCAGCACGGATCGAACGGCCGCTCTCGTTCATGTAGGTCTGGGGCATCAGCAGCCGCAGACGGGCCGGACCGGAACCGATCTCGGCAAGAAGACCCTGCAGCCTGGGCTGGGAGCGGAAGCTCGCCGACTCGCTGGCCGCCAGGCGCTCCAAGGCCATGCATCCCACGTTGTGGCGGGTGTCGACGTAGCGAGGGCCTGGGTTGCCCAGCCCCACCAGCAGATGAAGATCCAAGGGATCGGGCTCAGGCGCTTTCGCCGGCGACCGGAGCACCCACCGAACCGGCAGCGGACGTTACGGGAGGTTCAGCGGAGCCCGCCGCGACGGCAGGCAGCGGTGGCACGGCTACGCCGTCCTCGAGCGAGGGCTCGAGGACGGCGGGCTCGACGGCTTCGCTGGCCGCTCCCTCGGCCGTGATGGCGGTGCGGAACTCCTTCTCGAATTCCTGGGAGGCCGACTGAAACCCCCGCAGGGTGCGGCCGAGGGTTTTGCCCAGTTCCGGCAGGCGCTTGGGACCGAAGACCAGCAGACCGATGGCGGCGATGACAGCCATCTCGGGCAGACCGATGCCGAAGACGTTCATGGGGAGGGAGCAGGGGGATCAGCCGAGGCTGTTCCAGTTCACGTTGATGCCCTCGAGCAGCAGCGACTTGTTGTACAGCTGCAGGATCACCAGCAGGAATACCAGGAAAAGGAGCATGAACACACCCATCACGGGGGTGGTGCCCCAGCCGGGAACGACCTTGCCGTACTCGGAGTTCAGCGGACGCAGGATGTCTCCCAGGCGGGTGCGTTGGGCCATGGCGGCTCTGGCGGGAACGGCAACGGGAACGGCGCTCTCAGTCCTGAGATCGCGATGGCTACTGTAAGGGCCGTGGCCGCCGCGCCGCGTCCGACCGTCGAGACTTGTCACGCGGGGCCTCTGCTTGAGCCTCTGTCGACGGCCGCGCCTCTCCCTTTCCCTACCGCCGCGCTGCCGATGGATCCCGCCGCCACCTCCCCCGCCCTTTCTGTGGCCATCACGGTGCTGGTGGCGCTGCTGGCGCTCACCGGATTCGGCATCTACACGGCCTTCGGCCCGCCCTCCAAGGGCCTCACCGATCCGTTCGACGATCACGAAGATTGAGCGGCCCCGGCCCCGTCCGCTCCAGGCGCCAGAAGCCCAGGTCCCAGGGCCCCAGATCCAGCCGGTCCACGGCAGCAGCCGAGGCAGCGCCCGCACCCTCAAGAGGCTCGTCGAGGCCATCAAGGCGCGCGGTGATCCGCCAGTCCGGCCCCGGATCCCACCGCCTTCGACAGGGGCCGAGGTTCTGCAGCGCCAGCACCACCCCGCCGCCTTCGGCCGGGCGGAGCGCCACCGGCTCGAGATCGTCCTCCAGGGACGGGAACAGCGGGGCCGCCGGCACCTCCCCCCCGTGGGGGCGGCACCACAGCGGTTCCCGGAAGCGGCGGGCCTGGCGGGGCACCCCAGCCCCCCGCCAGCCGGCGGGCACCGGCATCAGGGCCAGGCGCTGACGCTGCCGGCCGTTGTCGGCGCCGGGATCGGGCCAGGTGGGGCCGCGCAGCAGCGACACCCCGAGCCGATCCCTCTGGCCGGAGACCCCCTGGGGGCCGTCGAGCAGCACCGCCACACCGGCCCCGGCCGGACCGCCGACGGAGGCGATCCAGCTCACGGCCGCCACTTCCCAGCGACTGCGCTCCCGCGGCAGACGGGCGTCGCCGGGGCGCTCGATCACCCCGCCGGCCGTGTCGGCGGCCCAGCGCTCCGCCGGCCGGGCCAGAGGCACCTCGAGCCGCAGCAGTTCGTGGCGCTGGCGCCAGTCGATGCTCAGCATCAGCTCCAGCCACGGGCTGCCGGCCAGCAGGCGCCCATCGAGCCGCAGGGGGCTGGCGCCGCAACGGCCCCGCCAGAGGAAGCGGCAGCAGAGCGGCCCCCGTTCCACCCAGGTGGGGAACCCGTGCCAGCGCCAGGGGAGGGGGTGGTCGCGGTGGTCGGCGGCCAGATCCCAGGCATCCCAGAATTCGCCCCGGTCGCGGAAGCGGCGCCAGGCCAAGGGCCCGGCAAGGGTGTCCTCCCCGCCGGGGGCCCGCAGTCCCTCCACGCCAGCCGGCCCGATCACCGCCTCCACCAGGCCGTTGGCCAGATGCCAGCGCCCCTCGGCACCGGGCATGAGCGTCACCGCTCCCACCGGTGCGGCCGGGAACGCCTCGGTCCCGCTCCAAGGCTCCCCTGCGTCAGCCGCGCCCTGCGCACGGTGGCGCAGCCCCAGCACGCCGACACCGTCGATACCAGGAAGCTGGAGCCACTGCCCGCCCCCGGGAGCCGGCTGGCCGAGCAAGGGGACCGCTCCCCCCAGCCCCTCCAGCCACCAGGAGCCGTCCGGCAGTCGCAGGGTGTGCGGAGCCGCTGGCAGGGGCTGGAGCTGGGCGACCCACCAGCGGCCCTCCTTCTGCCGCTGCCCAGGGTCTGGCCATGGCCCTGCCCCCAGGGCGCGGTCCCGCCGCCGTGCGGCCCGGCGGCGGGCGTCCCGCCACTGGGGTTCGGCCTGCTCAAACACCTCGGGAATCGACGTCCCCGGGAGGATGTCGTGGAACTGCTGGAACAGCAGGGTGCGCCAGCCATCGCTCTGCTCCTCCCCGGGATCCGGCCCGGCTTCGAGGCTGTGATCAGGGGCAGCGAACAGGGCCCAGGCGGTGTCGGACTCCCGCAGCAGGCGCTCCAGGGTTCGGTTGTGGCGCTTCTGATCAGGCCGGCTGGTGGCGCAGCCCCGGTGCAGCTCCAGATAGAGCTCGTCGCGCCACACCGGCAGGGAGTCCGCCATGGGCTCCAGCTCCGCCAGGAAGGCCCGCACGGGCCCATGGCGCTGAGGCACCGCCTCGGGCCGCTGGGCCCATAGCGCAAGCTGCTCCAGCATCTCGGCGCTGGGGCCGCCGCCGTGGTCCCCCACCCCCGGCAACCAGAGAGCATCGTTCCAGCCCGTGGCCCGCCACCACTCGAGGCGGTACCGCTCGATCGCCAGGGGATCGCCGTCGGTGCCGATCGGGGCGCTCATCAGCGCCAGCACCTCGGCCCCGCAACGGCTGCGCCAGCGGAACAGCCGGTGGGGGAAGGGGTTGGTGGCGTTCCAGAACAGCTTGTGGGTGCAGAACCAGCGGACCCCCGTGGCGGCGGCCACCGCCGGCAGTCCGGCGGCGAAGCCGAAGCTGTCCGGCAGCCAGGCCAGGCGGTGGCTCCACTCCGGGAAGCGGCTGCGGCTGTACCCCTGTCCCGCCTGGAACTGGCGCAGCAGGGAGGCGGTGGCGATCAGCACCGCATCGGTCTCCACCCAGGGTCCGTTGAGAGGCTCCCAGCGCCCGGCCCGCATGGCCGTGCGGATGCGGGCGAACAGGGCCGGGCGGTGGCGCTCCAGCCAGGCGTACAGCGCGGGGGTGGAGTGGCCGAAGTGGAGCGAGGGGAAGCGCTCCATCAGGGCGAGCACGGATGTGAAGGTGCGTTCGGCCGCCTGCCAGGTGTCGGCGACGGGCCAGAGCCAGGCCAGGTCGAGATGGGCATGGCTGCAGATGTGCAGCGTGCCCGCGCCGGGATCGTGGGGGGAGGCGCCCTGGGAGCGGCGCAGTTCCGCCAGGGCCGCCAGGCCTGAACAGAGCAGGCCGCAGGGATCGGCGGGGTCGGTGGGCTCGAGCTCGACGCGGCTGTGGATCAGGGCGCCGTCGTCGTGCAACGGGCTGCGCAGGAGCAGCTCCAGATCGAGGGGCTCCCCCTGCCACCAGGACTCCGGCAGGGACCAGCGGCAGGCGGTGTCGAACAGATCGCCGCCATGCACCGGCCGGCCGTTCACCCGCAGCTCCATCCGATCGGCCCACCAGCGCAGGGCCAGCCGCGCCACGGCGAACCCGGAACCCAGCTGCCGCCACTCCGGCGGACACCCCAGACGCAGGCGCAGATGGCACCAGGTTCCGCCGCGGGGCCAGACGATCAGCCCCCGGCGGATCCAGTCGGGACGGTGCAGGGGCCCCCAGGGATGGACCATGGCGGGCGCCTCACGGCCATCGGGCTGGGGGCAGAGCCAGTGAGCCTGCAGGTCGAGGGGCTCCAGCCCGGCCCTGTCCGACGGTGAAGGAAACGTTTCAATCCGGGCGCGTTCTCCCGCCTCTCGGCCCTCGGGCATCAGGGTTCGCCGACCATGCCCCATAGGATGATGGGGCTGCCGCAGGGTCGATCAGGCCCCTACCGGCGCCTGTCACTCCCTGTCACCCGCCGGACAGTCCATGCTCGCCCTCAAGATCTCGGTCTATTCCGTCGTCTTCTTCTTCATCGGGATCTTCGTGTTCGGCTTCCTGGCCAGCGACCCGAGCCGCACCCCCAGCCGCAAGGACCTCGAGGAGTGATTGGCGGAGGGCCTGACGCCACCGCCGACTCCGGCCTTCCGGTGCCGCCCGTCCTCGCCTCCCGTGGGAGGATCCCAACCCCTTGCCTCCCTCCGGGTTGCCTTTGGTGCCCCAGTTCCGGTCCGCACCCCCGAGCAATCCCCTGCCTCCAGGCGTAGGCCTTCTGGGAGCCATCGGGGTCGGAGCCCTGTTGCTGGCCTCCGCTGCTACGGCCCAGGCCAGTGAGTCCTCCCCTCCACCCCAGCCGGACGGCATCCAGGCCAGAAATCCACCCGCCGCTGCGCTGACGTCGCCGCCAGCGCCGGCCGACGCTCCCGCGGACCTGCCGCTGCCTTCCTCCCCGCGGCTGAAGGCCGCCCTTGCGGGTCTGCGCACTGCCGCTCCCGCCGCAGCCACCTTGCCGCCTGCGGCGCCGGCGCAGCCGGAAGCAGTCCCGGCCTCCGGGGGCATGTTCGCGGCTCCCCTCGGTCCGACCGGACGACCCGCGGCGGCGGCCCGGCCGGCACCGGCCCCGGCCTGGACCGCCGCCGATAACGCCCCGATCACCCTGCCGGTCCCGCCCGCTCCGATGGCGGCGCCTGCACCGATGCCGCTAGGCCCGAACACGCCGGCGGCCCCCACCGCTCCGGTGCCCGAGAACGCCCTGCCGGCGGCCACCGCTCCCCCCCTGGAGCTCGAGCTCACGGCCAACCATCAGAACTTCGACAACCAGCGCCAGCGGTTCGTAGCGGTGGGGCAGGCGATGGCCCGGCTGGCCGGCGGGCGGGTGATGGCCGATCGCATCGAGTTCGACACGGAATCCCGCACCCTCTACGCCAGCGGCAGCGTGCGCTTCCAGAGGGGCCTGCAGTATCTGCAGGCCAGCCGGCTGCGCTTCAGCCTGCCGGAGGGAACCGGCGAACTCGAGGACGTCTACGGCGTCCTCGACCTTGACGGCACCGAGACCGACTTCGATCTGGAGCAAACGCCTTCGGTGCCCGTGCCGCCGCCCGAGCCCATGGGCTGCACCCCGGACGTGCCACCACCGCCGGACTGGCAGCCCTACCCCTCGGCCGTCACCGTGTGGACCGGCCAGATGTTCCACTCCAACTTCGGCCAGACCTTCAGCTTCCAGGGCGTCTTCCGGCCGGAGTACGTGCTGGGGGCAGGCTACCTGCGCCGGCTGTTCAAGGCCGGGCCCTTCGCCCTCGACCTCGACCTCAACGTGCTAGGCCACCGGGCGGCAGCCCAGAAGGGCTCCCCCTACACCGGGCCCTACACGGCCAGCCAGGTGGCCAATCTGCAGACGGCCAGCCAGTCGTTCTTCGAGTTCACCGCCGGGCTGATGCTGCGCGCCTGGCTGCAGCCCTGGCTGAGCATCGGCTTTGAGGAGGGCGTCAGCCTCAATTCCAGCATCAGTAACTACGAGGACACCTACCGCGAGCGCTCATCCCGCTTCCTCAACTACCTCGCCTTCGAGGTGGAGGCGCTGGTGTCGCCCGAGTGGTCGCTCGTTGGCCGCATCCACCACCGCTCCGGAGCCTTCGGCACCTACAACGGCGTGCGGGAGGGAAGCAACGCCTACCTCGTGGGCATGCGCTACCGCTATGGCAAGGACGCCAAGCCCGGCCCCGAGCTGATCCTGCCCCCGCCCCAGGGCTGCCCCGGAGCCCTGCCCCCCGGCAGCGACGGCCCGGTCGGGCTGGCCCAGCAGCTGGAGATGGTGACCCTCGGCCAGGAGCGCAGCAGCGCCACCGGAGCCGGCACCCCCACCACCGGCGCCGCCTCCGCCAACGATGCCGCCGGCCCTACCTCGGCGACCCGTCCTGAAGGCACCGTCTGGAGTCGAGCCCGGCAGCAGGAGCGGGAACGGCGGGAGGCGATCGCCACGATCGACCAGCATGTCAGTGAAATGCAGTTCCAGCAGAGCCTGGTGGCGGAACGGCGCTACGGCTTCCCCAGCCAGCTCACGACCCCCGACGCCGCCAACCAGTTCGGACAGATCAAGCCCGCCCAGCTCGCCGACCTCACCACCAAGGGCAACCGCAAGCTGGTGCAGGGCACGATCAGCCGCTGGCGGATCCAGGCCCGGCGTCTGCGGATCACCCCCAACACCCTGGCCGGTGATCGGGTGGCGTTCACCAACGATCCCTTCACCCCGGCCCAGTCGTGGGTGGATTCGAAGAACGTGGTCGCCACCCTGATGCCCAACGGCGACACGGTGATCAAGGCCGACAGCAACCAGCTGCTCCTGGAAGACCGCCTGCCGATCCCCGTGCGCCGCGAAACGGTGATCAAGAAGCAGGAGGAAGTGGAGAACCAGTGGGTGCTCGGAGTCGACAAAGACGACCGCGACGGCTTCTACGGCGGGTACAACATCCCGATCCGCTTCGGTCGCAAGGGACAGCTGGTGCTCCAGCCCCAGTTCATGATCCAGAGGGCCTACGACGGCACCACCGACAGCTATCCCCCGCCCGGTGCGTCCGCCGGGGCTTCCAATGTGAGCCAGCCGGTGACCACCGGCGATCTCTTTGGTCTGCAGGCCCAGCTGCAGACCCCGCTGCCGGGATTCGATGCGGCCGCCACCCTGGAGATCTCC
>JBJTUJ010000128.1:0-9797 GCA_046080685.1 Cyanobium sp.
CAACGGCAGGGCCATGGCAGCCCTGCATCGCCGCGATCCTGTGGATCTGGTGATCATGGCTGGGGACAACATCTACGACAACGGCGACATGCGCGAGGTGGCCGCCAAGTTCGAAAGGCCCTACCAAGAGTTGCTCAAGGCCGGTGTCCCGTTTCACGCCGTGCTCGGCAACCACGACATCCGCTCCAACAATGGTGCAGGCCAGATCGCCTACCCGGGCTTCGGCATGAAGGGGCGCTGGTACACCCTGCGGCGGGGCCCGGTTGAATTCTTCATGCACGACAGCAATGTCGACTGGCCCAAGCAGATGTCCTGGCTGAAGTCTTCCCTTGCTGCCAGCCGTGCGCCCTGGAAGGTGCTGGTGGGGCACCATCCGATCTATTCATCAGGGCTCTACGGCGACGATCGAGAAGCGATCGCTCGCCTCACCCCCCTGTTGCGCCGCCATGGCGTGCAGCTCTACATCAACGGCCACGATCACAACTATGAGCGCAGCGTCCCGATCAACGGCACCACCTACCTCACCGTCGGCCATGGAGGGGCCGCCCTCAGACCGGTCGTCCCCGGCCCCAACAGCGCCAAGGCGGTGAGCACCTATGGCTTTGCCTCGCTGCATGCCGACCCCGACAGCCTGACGATCGAGGCGTGGAACAGCAGCAGCCAGCGTCTCGACAGGGCCAGGCTTAACCTCAGCGGTGTCCTGATTTAGCCACGGCGCAGCTCAGGCGATCGCCTGCAGCCTCTGCAGCAGTTCGGCGTGGACGCGGGTCTCGGCGCGGAGCCGCTCGCAGCGGCTTTGATCGGGAGGCTGATCGACCAGGGCCTGCCAGCTGGCCGCCAGCGCTTCAGCATCAGCGGCGGGCTCGCCCTGCGGCAGACGACCCAGATCGAGACAGGGGCAGCAGAGGGACCCAGCGGCGGCCTTCACCTTCGGGTCGTAGCTGAGGGCAACGCAGGGGCTGCCGGCCAGAGCAGCCAGGATGAGGCCGTGCAGGCGCATCGCCACCACCAGTGAGGCACCCCGGAACCGCTGCATCGCCTGCTCCGGGGTGCTGACCTGAACCACCAGGCTGCGGCGCCGCAGGGAAGCGCTGAGCAGGCCGCGACGGTCGAGATCAGCAAGCAGATCGGTGTCCTGGTCCTGGTGGAAGGGCAACCAATGCAGCGGCCGGTCGCAGCGCTCGGCCACGGCGTCGATGGCCGCCAGCAGCAAGAGCCAGCAGCGATCGTCGAGACCGGCGACGGGCCGCCAGCACAGAACGATAGGGCCGCCCTGGCCCTGCCAGTCCAGTGGCGGCAGTGCCCACACAGGATCACTGCCCTGGCCGGCGTCGATCCCCCAACCGGCGGCAAGCCGGGCGGAGGCCGGATCCCGCCAGCTGATGGCGGTGGCCATCGCCAGCAGGGCCCTGGCCAGCAGGCGGCTGCGCCGCCGCCGCAGCGGACCGAGTCCCTGCCCCCAGAGCAGCACGGGCAGGCCCCGCAGCCGGGCGGCCGTGATCAGGGCGCCGTAGTAGACGAGGCTGCGGAAGCTGGTGCTGTCCTGAAGCAGGCTGCCGCCACCGAGCACCAGGGCCTGGCAGCCCGCCAGTGCCCGCAGCACCTCCCCCAGCCGGCGCCGATCCACGGTGGCCACCCGGAAGGCCGCCTCCACGGCCGGCCGGTCGGCGGCGGTGACCAGGGGTTCCACCCCCGCCGGCAGCTGGTTCAGCAGCACCTGGAGAAGAGCGTCGTCGCCAAGGTTGTGCTCGCCGTAGTACCCGCACAGCAGCACCCGCGGCCGAGGCGCCTGCGGCGGTACGGGGCGGGCGGTCACGGAGGCGGAACGGATGCTGCGGAGCCTACGGCCCCGAACCGGCCCCGCTGCCTAGATTCAACCGGCCCGACCCCGGCCCATGCACGCCCTCTCGCTGCCCACCTGGTGGATCCACATCACCTCGGTGCTGGAGTGGGTGCTGGCCATCGTGGCGGTGGAGGCTTTCGGGCGGTGGCGGAAGGAACCGGCCTGGCGCTGGCTGGCCCTGGCGATGCTGCCTGCCCTGGTGAGTGCCATGGCGGCCTGCACCTGGCACCTGTTCGACAACAGCGAGGCCCTGCGGGGGCTGGTGGTGCTGCAGGCCGGCTCCACCGTGGCCGGCAACGTGGCCGTTGCGGCCGCCACCTTCCATCTGCTGCGCCTGCAACGCCGCAGCGCCGTGGAGCCCCGGGCATGAATGAGGCCCTGATGAGCCTGCTGCAGCGGCTGGCGGCCTTCGATCCGGCTCCCTTGTTCGTGATCTCCCTGATCCCCTATCTGGCCTTCCTCTGGTGGGCCCGTCAGGTGCGGGCCTTCCCACGGCTGGCGCTGCGGGGCTTCGAACTCACCCTGGTGTTCGTGGGGGCCACGATCGTGGCGGCGGTGATCGCCCAGACCCGCTACGGCCGCCAGCTGGCCGACGTGGACCCCCTGCACGGCGGCGCCGAGGCCCTGCTCACCCTCAGCAACGTGCTGGTGATGGTGGGGTTCCTCAACCGCGAACGCGAACCCCTTCCGTGAACCGCCCCTGGGCGCTGGTGGTGCTGATCGCCGCCGGCATGGGTGCGGGGCTGGTCTCGCCCGGAGCTGCCGCCACCGCTTCGGCTGCAGATCCGGCAGCAACGACGACCCCAGGGGCGGCGGCGGTGCTGCGGGTGGGCGTGGTGGAGGGTGCAGCCCCCTGCAGCGTGCGCCGCGACGGGGTCTGGCAGGGGCTGGCCCCGGAGCTTTGGAACCGTGTGGCCAGCAGGGAGACTCTCCCCTTCCGCCTCAGCGGCTGGCCGTCCACCAAGGAGTTGCTGGAGGCCACGCGCACCGGGCGTGTCGACGTGGCCGTGGGCTGCATCAACGTCTCGCCCGAACGGCTGCTGCGCTACCGCTTCTCGCTGCCTTTCCAGGAGGACGGCCTGGCGGTGCTGGTGATGCGCAGCCCCCTCGATCTGGGCCGGGCCTTCCTCGCTGCCCTGATCGGTCCGGGCCTGCTCCAGCTGCTGGGGGGCTTCCTGCTGGCGATCGCCCTGCTCACCGCCCTCACCTGGCGGGTCGAGCGCTACTGGGAGCGTGCCGAAACCCTGCGGCTCGGGCGCCTGCGCTCCTGCGGCAAGCTGTTCCAGGTGCTGGCGACCGGGCCGGGCGGCAACATGATCGTGGAGACCAACCGGGGGAACGCGATCGTGATCGCCGCCTACCTGGTGCGCATCGTGGCGGCCTCGCTGCTGGTGGGCTTCCTCACCGTGCGGGTGGTGGACGAGACCCAGGGGCGGGCCCGGGGACGGATCGGCGACCTCACCGACCTGGAGGGACTGCGGGTGGCGGTACGGCGGGGCAGCATCAGCGAGTCCCTGATCCGCGAGCTCAACCGGGAGGCCCCAGACGAGCGGACGATCCGGCCAGTGCCGATCGGCTCCACCGACGAGGCCCTGCCGCTGCTGGATCAGGGCCGGGCCGATGCCGTCCTCGGCGACGAGCTGCAGCTGGCCTGGCTGGAGCGCACGGGACGCTCCGGAGGGCGGCTGCCACTGCTGGCGCTGCGGGGCATCCGGCCGGAATCCCAGGCTTTCGCCTTCGCACCCTCCCTGCCGCAGCCCACGGCCGAGCGGATCGACCAGGCGATCAGCTCCCTGAAACGCAGCGGCGTGGTGGTGGAGCTGCGGGCGGCGGCGGTGCAGCCACCGGGAACCGGCACACCTGGGGAAGGTGAACAACGGTGAAGGACCCGGCTGGCCCATCGCCGGTCCCCGGAAGATGGGGCGTCGGCTCCCGATTCATGATCGCTCCCCTCCTGGCCCTGGCTCCCGCCACCCTTACCTGGTCGCCGAAGGTGGGCCTGGTGATGATCGTCTGCAACGTCATCGCCATCGCCATCGGCAAGGCCACCATCCAGCAGCCCAACGTGGGCCTGAAGCTTCCCAGCTCCAACCTGTTCGGCGGTCTCAGCCACGGCGCCATGCTCGGTACCACGGCCCTCGGCCACATCCTCGGCATCGGCGCCATCCAGGGACTGGCCTCCCGCGGCGTTCTCTGATCCGGGCCCTTTGCCCGGCTTCTCTGATTCCCCTCTGCTCACCCTCTCCTCCCATGGGGAAGGGTGAGCTTTTTTGCGGTCACCACAAGCCGTCTCCCCGCCCGTCGATTCAGCGCCAGCCGAGCAGATAGGGGAGCGCCCGCAGGCCGTAACGCTCGAAGCGGTAATCGAACAGCAGGGCCGAGAGGTCCTCGGCCGTGCAGCCCTCCAGCCCCTGCAGCAGGGCAGCGAGACGTCGATCGGCAGCCTCGCTGCGCAGCCCCAGCCAAGTGCGCCTGGCCAGGCGGCCGCTGAGCGTCCAGCGCCATCCGAGGGCCCGGCGCAGATCGGCCCGGTAGGAGCGCAGCGGATCGGAGGCCCCGGCTCCTTCGAGGGCCCGCAGCAGCAACGGGGCCAGCACCCGGCTGCTGGTGAGCGCATGGCGGATGCCCTCGCCGCCCAGCAGGTTCGCCGTGCTCACCGCGTCGCCCAGGGCCAGCAGGCGGCCGCGGCGATGGGGTTCGCGCCGGTGGATCCGGCTGCGGATCAAGCCCCCATGGCGATCCAGCACCCTCAGCGCCGCGCGCTCCTGCGGGGCGAACAGCCGCTCCAGCAGCGCGCGCAGCTCCGCCGCCAGCGGCCGCTGCGGCCGGCCGTCATCCGCCAGACGACAGACACCGATCTTCAGCCGGCCCTGCTGCATCGGGAACACCCAGCCATAGCCCTGGCCCACCCAGTCGCTGCCGAGGCAGAAGGCGAGCCGATCCGCCCAGGGTTCCCACAGATCCTGAGGCACCTCCACCAGCCACTCGCAGCCCAGCCCGTTCACCAGAGGATCCCGGCCTGCAGGCGCCTCACCGATCAGGGCCCGCTGCTGGCCGGTGGCATCCACCACCCACTCGCTGACCACCTCCAGCAATGCACCGCTGCGATCGCGCAGGCGGGTGCGCAGTCCCCGCCCCTCAGGCCGGCAGGCCACGGCCCGCAGACCGAGGGCCACCTGTGCGCCCCAGGCCTGGCACTCCTCCGCCAGCCAGCGCCGCAGAGCAGCGAAGTCGAGCACCACCCCGAGGGGGCCGCTGCCGTTCCACAGCCGCCGCCGCTCCCCCGGGCCGATCAGCTGCCACTGGCTCCAGCGGGTCGCCGCCACCTGCGCGGGTAGACCGAACCTGTCCATCGTGGCCAGGGGCAGGGCCGCGCTGCTGAAGGCGGCGTGGGAGAGATCGGCCAGCTGGTCCACCATCAGCACCTCCACGCCTGCCATGGCGAGCTGGCGGGCGAGGTCCGCCCCCGAAGGACCGGCGCCCACCACAAGCACCTGGCAGTCCAGGCGGGAGGGGAGGGCGCAGCGCAGGGAGGAGGAGGAAGGGGAGGGGGCCGCCGGCAAGGGGCCTCAGACGGCCAGGGCCCGGGGCGCCTGGAGTTCGGCGCTGCGGCCGAAGCGCTCCAGGATGCGGTCGGCCATCTGAGGCGGGGTGAGGCCCAGGCTCTGCTTGCTCTGCTCGGGGCTGGCGTGGTCGACCAGCACGTCGGGGATGCCAAGCCGCAGCACCGGCACCAGCACGTCGTGATCCACCAGAGTTTCCACCACGGCGGCACCGAAGCCTCCGGGCAGGGCACCCTCCTCCATTGTCACCACCCGGCCGATGCGGCGGGCGAGGGGCAGGATCAGCGCCTCATCCAGGGGCCGCAGGAAGCGGGCGTTGACCACGGCGGCCCGCAGGCCCTTCTCCTGCAGGAGTCCAGCGGTGGCCAGGGCCGCGGCCACCATCGAGCCGTAGGCCACGATCAGCAGGTCGTCGCCGTCGGTGAGCTGCTCACCCCGACCGATCTCCATGGGCTGCCAACCCTCCTCCATCAGCGGCACGCCCTCGCCTTCGCCGCGGGGGAAGCGGATGGCGCAGGGGCCGTCGTGGGCGATGGCCGTGACCAGCATCCGCTGCAGTTCCGCCTCATCCTTCGGCGCCATCACGGTGAAGTTCGGCACCGCCCGCAGGTAGCTGATGTCGTACTGGCCCTGGTGGGTGGGGCCGTCGGCCCCAACGATGCCGGCCCGGTCGAGCACGAAGGTGACCGGAAGCTTCTGGATGCCCACGTCGTGGATCAGCTGGTCGTAGGCGCGCTGCAGGAAGGTGCTGTAGATCGCCACCACCGGCCGAAGGCCCTCGCAGGCCATGCCGGCCGCCATGGTGACGGCGTGCTGTTCGGCGATGCCCACGTCGAAGTACTGCTTGGGCAGGGCCTTCTCCAGCAGGTCGAGACCGGTGCCGGTGGCCATGGCGGCAGTGATGCCCACCACCCGCGGATCCTGTTCGCAGATCTTCACCAAGGTCTGGCCGAAGACCTTGCTCCAGCTGGGGGGCTTGGGCTTGTTGGAGGGGTAGGCCTTGCCGGTGGCCAGGTCGAAGGCCGACTGGGCGTGGTAGCCCACCTGATCGGCCTCGGCGTAGGGATAGCCCTTGCCCTTGGTGGTGGCCACATGCACCAGCACCGGCCCATCCTCGCGGTGGGCGGCCTGGAAGGTGCGCACCATCGCCGGAATGTCGTGGCCGTCGATCGGGCCCATGTAGGTGAAGCCCAGTTCCTCGAACACGGCCCCCACCTTGGGCACCGCCAGGCGCTTCATGCTCTCCTTGAGCGTCTTGAGCTCAGGAGGCAGTTCGCCGTGGAGGAACGGCAGGTGCTTCACCGCCTCCTCGGCGCTGCCGGAGAGGAACTGCACGGGCTTGCTCAGCCGCATGCGGTTCAGGTGGGTGGAGAGGGCGCCCACCGGCGGGCTGATCGACATGTCGTTGTCGTTCAGCACAACCAGCAGCTTGGTTCGCGGCAGGTGGCCCGCATGGTTGATGGCCTCCAGGGCCATGCCGCCGGTGAGGGCCCCGTCGCCGATCACAGCCACGCAATGGAAGTCTTCACCGCGAGCGTCGCGGGCCAGGGCCATCCCCAGGGCCGCCGAGATGCTGGTGGAGGCGTGGCCGGCACCGAAGTGGTCGAAGCGGCTCTCGGTGCGTTTGAGATAGCCGGCCACGCCGCCCTTCTGGCGAAGGCTGTCGAACTCCTTCCAGCGGCCGGTCACCAGCTTGTGGGGATAGGCCTGGTGACCCACGTCCCACACCACGCGGTCGCGGTCGAGATCGAGGGTTTGATACAGGGCGAGGGTGAGTTCCACCACCCCCAGGCCGGGGCCGAGGTGGCCGCCGCTGGTGGACACCACCTCCAGAAGGCGTTCCCGGATCTGGCGGGCGATCGCCTCGAGCTCGGCGGTGCTCAGGCCATGCAGCTGGTTCGGGTGGGTCAGCTCGCTCAGATGCATGCCGGTTTCGGCTCCGAAGAGGTCAATCTACGGGGTGTGTCCTGACGAACGGCGGCAACGGCAACCATTCCACCGAAGCGGCCGGGTTGCGAGAGTGTGTCAACGACGTGTGGCCATGAGTCAGGACGACTGCGCCCATCCCTGCCCCGTGGCCAGCCCCTACCTGCAGCGCATCCTGCGGGCACGGGTGTACGACGTGGCGATCGAGTCGCCCCTCGATCCTGCCCCCAACCTCTCGCGCCGCCTGGGCAACCGGGTGCTGCTCAAGCGCGAGGACCTGCAGCCGGTGTTCAGCTTCAAGCTGCGCGGCGCCTACAACCGCATGGCCGGCCTGGCACCGGAGGAGCTGCGGCGGGGAGTGATCGCCGCCAGCGCCGGCAACCACGCCCAGGGGGTGGCCCTGGCGGCCCAGCGTCTGGGCTGTACGGCGGTGATTGTGATGCCCGTCACCACGCCGGAGATGAAGGTGCGGGCCGTGGCCGCCCGCGGCGCCGAGGTGGTGCTCCACGGTGACACCTACGACGAGGCTCAGGCGGAGGCCCGGCGGCTGGAGCAGGCCCGCGGCCTCACCTTCATCCACCCGTTCGACGATCCCGACGTGATCGCCGGCCAGGGCACCATCGCCCTGGAGATCCTGCGGCAGTGCTCGGAGCCGCCCCATGCCATCTACGTGGCGGTGGGGGGCGGCGGCCTGATCGCCGGCATCGCCGCCTACGTGAAAAGCCTCTGGCCCGAGGTGGAGGTGGTGGGCGTGGAGCCGGTGGATGCCGATGCCATGACCCGCTCGCTGGCGGCCGGAGAGCGGGTGCGGCTCGAGCACGTGGGGCTGTTCGCCGATGGCGTCGCCGTGCGCCAGGTGGGCGAGCTCACCTTCGAACTGGCCCGGCGGCATGTCGACCGCATGGTGACCGTGGACACCGACGCCATCTGCGCTGCGATCAAGGACGTGTTCGAGGACACCCGCTCGATCCTCGAACCGGCCGGCGCTCTGGCGGTGGCCGGCATGAAGCAAGACGTGCAGACGCGCGGGCTGCAGGACCGCACCCTGGTGGCGGTGGCCTGCGGGGCCAACATGAACTTCGACCGGTTGCTGTTCGTGGCTGAGCGGGCCGGGCTCGGTGAAGACCGCGAAGCCCTGCTGGCGGTCGAGATCCCCGAGGAACCTGGCAGCCTGCGGCGCTTCTGCGATCTGCTCGGCCAGCGCAGCCTCACGGAGTTCAGCTACCGGCTGGCGGATCCCAGGCTGGCCCACATCTTCGTGGGGGTGCAGATCAGCGGCCGCGACGACACTGCCCGCCTGATGGCCGACCTGCAGGCCGGCGGCTTCCCCTGCCTCGACCTGTCCGACAACGAACTTGCCAAGCTCCACCTCTGTCACATGGTGGGCGGCCGCCTGCCCGCCAGTGCCGGAGCGGCCCTTGAGCAGGGGGAGGAGCGTCTGTACCGCTTCGAGTTCCCGGAACGCCCCGGGGCCCTGATGGCCTTCGTGAGCGCCCTGCACCCCAACTGGAACATCAGCATCTTTCACTACCGCAACCACGGGGCCGACGTGGGGCGGATCGTGGTGGGGGTGCAGGTGCCGCCCTCCGAGACGGACGACTGGCGGGCCTTCCTGGCGGAGCTTCCTTATCAATGGTGCGAGGAGACCGACAACCCCGCCTACCGGCTGTTCCTCGGCCAGATGGCCCCCTCCCTGCCCGCCCTCGACTCGCTGGTTTCGGCCTGACGGCTGCGATATCTTGCGACTTGCCCCACCGCGGCATCCGGATCATGTCCAGCCCCGATCCAGCGGAATCCGAACCCGCCGGCTTCGCGGCGGCCCTGCCGGCGATGGCCGGCCTCTCCCTGCCGGCACGCATGGAGGCGATCCTTTATCTGAAAGGGAGGCCCCTGGGTCTGGGGGAGCTGGCGGAGATCGCCGGGATCGACCGGGAACAGGCGGAAGTGGGCCTGATCACCCTGATGGCCGACTACGCCCATCGCGACACGGCGCTGGAGATCCGCCAGGAGGGCCAGACCTACAGCCTTCAGCTGCGCGAAAGCCTGGGGGATCTGGTGCAGAACCTGCTGCCGGTGGATCTCTCCACCGCCACCCTGCGAACTCTGGCCACGATCGCGCTGAAGCGCCGGATCCTGCAGTCGGAGCTGGTGGAGCTGCGGGGCTCCGGTGCCTACGATCACATCAAGGAACTGCTGGCCCAGAACTTCATCGAGCGCAAACGCCAGAGCGAGGGCCGCTCCTACTGGCTGAGCCTCAGCGAGAAGTTCCATCGCACCTTCGCCGTCCAGGCCGACGACCTGCCCGGCTCCGAGCGCCGGGCAGCCTGAGCCGGGTGCTGCCTGCATAGAGTCAGGAGGTCTGTCCCCTGCCGGATCCGGCATCGTCCATGGCCGTCGTCGCCTTCCTGCTCCAGGTGCTGGCCCAGACCCTGAACATCTACCTGCTGGTGCTGCTGGTGAGGGTG